>JANXPR010000300.1 GCA_025357215.1 Acidobacteriaceae bacterium
TTGCCTTTGTCGCGCCCGGTGATTACTTTCACCTGGTCATTGCGCTTGATGTCGAGTCTTGTATGCATTGTCTTTTTCGCCTTCACATCCGCAGCCGGCTCTCGCCCGCCGCGCTCAATTTTCCGTTTCCTCTTGACGCTCCAGTTGCTCAGAGCGTCTTTGCCTGCTGCGCTCTCTTAGAGAACTTCGGGCGCGAGGGAAACAATCTTCAAAAACTTTTTCTCGCGCAGCTCGCGGGCCACGGGACCGAACACGCGTGTCCCTCTTGGCTCGCCCGTATCGTCAATCAGCACGGCGGCGTTCTGGTCAAAGCGGATATAGGTGCCGTCACGACGGCGATATTCCTTGCGCTGGCGCACGATCACGCATTTCACGACCATGCCTTTTTTCACGCCGCCATCCGGTGAAGCTTCTTTCACCGCGGCCGTGACCACGTCACCCAGGCTGGCGTTCAGGCCGGTATGTCCGCCCAGCGGCAGGATCATCTGCAAACGACGGGCGCCGCTGTTGTCGGCCACGTCCAGAATACTTCTCATCATGACTGCCATGGTTCAGATCCTCGTTCTCAAGAAGAGCAGCTCAGCTGCAACCACTTAAGTATTCTTAAAATTCTTCTTCAGCGCTTAGTGCTTAGTGTTTAGCTCTTAGCCTATTTGCTAACGGCTGCTTGCTTTGCCTCTTCGCCGGCCACCAGCTTGGCGCGCTGAATAATGTTCTTCAGCTTCCAGCGCTTCAGCCGGGACATGGGGCGGGTCTCTTCGATTTCCACCGTATCGCCCACGTGCGCCGTGTTCTGTTCGTCATGCGCGTAAAATTTCTTGGCCTTGGCCACGATCCTGCGGTACAGCGGATGCGCCTTGCGCATGCTCACCTGCACCACAATGGTCTTGGACATCTTGGTGGACGTCACCTGGCCGATCTTGGTGGCCCGGCGTCCGGGCTGCTTCGTTGCGGTTGTTGTGTCTGCCATTTACTTCTTCCTCGCTTTAGCCGCGGGCTTTGCGGCTTTGGCCTTGCTCGTGGCGCCGGACGTCGCTTTTGCCTTGGCTTTCGCCGGGGCTTTTTCCGCCGGGGCCGCGGCCTTGGCTGGCTCCGCGGCGTCGGCTTTCGCCGGTTTCGCGGCGGTTTTCGAGAGTGCCGCCTTGTGCGTCACGCCCAGCACTTTTTCGCGCATCAAGGTCTTGATCCGGGCCACGTCTTTCCGCAACCCGCGGATCTTATTCAGACTTTCGGTCTGTCCCATCTTGAGCTGGAACTTCAAGCGGAACAGCTGGTCGTTCAGCTCATGCTGCTGGTGCAGCAGTTCGCCGTCGGTCAAACTCCTGAGTTTTTCTGCATCCATTGTCGTTTATCCTGAGGGCCCTTCGAGCGCCTCAACTTAGTTCAGGGTTTCTTTGCCCTCTTGCCTTGAAAACAGCTTCTAGTTTGGCTCCAAGCTAACGGCTAGCCGCTGCTTTTTCTAATTCGCATCCGTCCGGGCCACAAATTTGGTCCGAAGTCCCAGCTTGTGGGACGCCAACCGCAATGCTTCCTGGGCATCCGCGCGGCTCACGCCTTCCATCTCAAACAGCACTTTGCCAGGACGAACAACAGCAACCCAGTGGTCCGGCGCTCCCTTGCCTTTTCCCATACGGGTTTCAGCCGGCTTCTTGGTGACCGGCTTGTCCGGGAACAAGCGGACCCAGATCTTGCCGCCGCGCTTGACGAAACGAGTCATGGCGATGCGACTGGCTTCAATCTGGCGATCGGTCACCCATCCGGGCTCCATCACTTTCAGGCCGAAGTCACCAAATGACAGATCGCTGCCCCGCCACGCTTTGCCGCGCATGCGTCCGCGTTGCTGCTTGCGGTACTTTACTTTCTTTGGCATTAACATAATGTCAGTCCCTTAGATACTGCTCGCACCCACTGCATTTGGGCCTTTAGCTTTTGGCTTTTCGCCTTTAGCTCTTGGCTCAACCAACTTGCCGCGGTCATTCACGCTCAAGCCAAATACCAACAGCCAATTACCAATGGCCGTTCTTAGAACGCCCCGGCGGCCTGGCGTTCCGGCTGTTTCTTTTTCTGCGGCAGAATATCGCCCTTGTAAACCCAGCACTTCACGCCGATTACGCCGTAAGTGGTGCGGGCTTCAGAGAATCCATAGTCAATGTCGGCGCGCAACGTGTGCAGCGGCAGACGGCCCTGCAGATACCATTCCGAACGCGCGATTTCGTTGCCGTTCAGGCGGCCCGACACGCGGACCTTGATGCCTTTGCAGCCGAAACGCAATGCCGAATCCACGCTCTTGCGCATCGCCCGGCGGAAGCCCACGCGCTTTTCCAGTTGCAGCGCAATGGCCTCGGACACCAACTGGGCGTCCAGTTCCGGCTTGTGCACTTCCTGGATGTCGATAAACACCTCGCGCGCGGTCCGCTTCTGCAGTTCCTGCTTCAGCTTGTCGATTTCCGCGCCCTTGCGTCCGATGATGATGCCCGGGCGCGCCGTGCGAATAATGACCCGCAGTTTGTTGCCGGGCCGCTCGATTTCCACCGAGCTTACGCCCGCGGACTTGAGTTTTTCCCGCAACTCTTCCTTGAGCTTCACGTCTTCCAGCAGAAGCTTCGAGTAATCCCGCTCTACGAACCAACGCGACCGCCAGGGCTTGGTGTAGCCCAGACGAAAACCGTAAGGATGGACTTTCTGTCCCATGCTGTACCTCGTTTATCCCTTCGTCAGGAAGCAACTTGCTGCTTCTCTTGCCGGCCGTTGCCAAAGCAACGTCCTTTTTTCCAAACCTGTTATTTCGCGGCCGCTTTCTTCTTG
>JANXPR010000308.1 GCA_025357215.1 Acidobacteriaceae bacterium
CCAGACTGCCCGCCACCGCCAGCATGGGGACGATCATCAGAAAGCGCCCCACCAGCATGGCCACGGCAATCGCCAGGTTGTACCAGCGGTTCGGACCGAGCCCGGCAAACGCTGATCCGTTGTTGCCGGTGGCCGAAGTGAATGCATACAACATTTCTGAAAGACCGTGCGGACCGGTGTTGCCCAGCGTGGCCAAACCAAATCCCGGAGACAGCGCCGAGATGGCGCTGAACACCAGGACGGACAGCGGAAAGATGAGCACGTACAGCATGGCCATCTTCACGTCATAGGCTTCAATCTTTTTGCCCAGATATTCCGGCGTGCGGCCCACCATGAGTCCGGCGATGAAGACCGAGAGCACCACAAAGATCAGCATTCCGTACATGCCAGCGCCCACGCCGCCAAAAACAATTTCGCCCAGCATGATGTTCACCAGCGGCACCATGCCCCCCCAGCGGCGTAAACGAATCGTGCATGCTGTTCACGGCGCCGCAACTGGCGTCCGTGGTTACGGTGGCGAAGAGCGCGGAGTTGGCAATGCCAAAGCGGACTTCTTTGCCTTCCATGTTGCCGCCCGCCTGCATGGCGGAGACATGCTGGTCCGTCCCGGCGAGCAACGGGTTGCCCTGGGCCTCAGCCCAGTACGCGGTAACGACTCCGGCAAAAAACAGAATCGCCATCACCGCGAACACCGCCCAGCCGTGGCGTTGCGATCCCGTCATCCGTCCCAGCGTGTAGGTGAGGCCCGCGGGGATCAGAAAAATGGAAACCATCTGGAGGAAATTGCTGAACGGCGTGGGATTTTCAAACGGATGCGCGCTGTTGGCGTTCATGAACCCGCCACCGTTGGTGCCCAGCATCTTGATGGCTTCTTGCGATGCCACCGGCCCTTGCGCGATCACTTGGTCAGTGACGGTATCCATTACCGACTTACCCGCTTGATCGACAACCGGCTTGCCGTCCGTGACGCGCTGCACCTGCTGCGGCTCAACCAGCTTTGCCGTGTCATACGGACGCAAGTTTTGGACCACGCCTTGGGACACCAGCAGCAACGCATAAACAATGCAGCCCGGCAACAGAACCCACAACGTGGAACGTGTCATGTCTACCCAGAAGTTGCCGAGCGTATCTTTTTCGCGACGCGCGATGCCGCGAATGAACGCCACGGCCAGTGCCATCCCGACCGCCGCTGACGCAAAGTTGTGATACGCCAGTCCGGCCATCTGCGTGAGATAGCTCATTGTGTTTTCGCCGCTATAAAACTGCCAGTTGGTGTTGGTAGTAAAAGAGGCTGCGGTGTTAAACGCCAGGTCCGGCGCCACGTTGGCAAAGCCTTGGGGATTCAGAGGCAAAGCATGCTGCACGCGCTGCAGCAAATACAACACCAGCATCGACACGCCGCTGAACAACAGCATGGCGATGCAATATTCCGTCCAACGCATCTCGCGTGTTTCGTCCACGCCGGTGAGTTTGTACAGCAGCTTCTCCACTGGACGCATCACCGAATCCATCCACGTGCGTTCGCGCGCATAGACCTTGGCCATGAAAGCGCCCAGCGGCTTGGTGGCCACCAGCACCGCAGCAAAGAACAGCAGTATTTGTAACCATCCATTCCAAGTCATGTCAGAACTTCTCCGGACGCAACAACGCGTACACCAGATAAACCATCAGCAACGAGCAGATGGCCAGCATCACAATGTTTTCCAGGTTCATCGTCAGCGCCCCTCTTTGTTTCAGCAAATCGATGTTTCAACAAATCGATGTTTCAGCAAATCAATATTTCAGCAAATCATTTCAACTTGTCGCAGGCCACCGTGTAGGAAATCGCCACGGCGAAAAACAACAAAGTCACAACAATCATCAACAGGTCCATGTCGCGTGCCTCACAAAATCGAACTCAGAACTTGGCATCTTTAGAATTTCACCAGTATCGCCACGTTGATCCGGTTCTCTCGCTTGCGCAGGTCCGGGGTGAATCCGGCAACGAACGATCCCGCCGCGCCCTGGTTGCCCCCCGCCGGCGTGATCCCGCCTGACCCGGAGAAATACGGCACGTTGGCCGCGCGATGGTTGTACTCCGACCGGAACGTAATGTACTGGCTGGGCATGTAATCAAAAGTTGCGGAAGCGTCCCAGGCTTTGTACGGATCGCCAGGATTTTCCGTGAAGTATGGCGTGCCTGAAAACGCAGTTGCGCCGTTGATGGGCGGCAGGAGTACCAGATACCGTCCGGGATTGTTGATGGCCCCGCCGCCCAGCGTCAAGCCATACTTGTCCTTGTCGAACCAGAGGCGGTTGTAAATCATATAGCCAAGGAAGCTTTGCTTGGGTCCACTCTTGCCGTTGCCAAAACAACTTACGCCGCCACCGCTTTCGCAGCCCGCGTCGCCCGTCAAAGAGAACGCTGCCTTGCTGATGAAGTTTTCCGGATTGTCATAGTACTTGTATTGAATGCTGTCATCGGTATGCCAACGAGTGCGTCCGGTCACGCCCAGCGCGTCGCGTCCCAGAGCGTATTGATTGCCAAGAATTGACCACTTGCCGTTGGGACGCCACAAAATCTGTCCACCGATGCCCGGACGCTTATTGAATCGCCCGTAGGATTGCCAGCCGTTCGTGATCCATGGTTCGATTTTGAGTTTTTCCGTGGGGAAGAACTGTATCCTCACGCCATTGAAGAACCACGGTGTGTTCGACGACACATACGAGGGCTGATAGGCCCAGTTGTCAAAGTTGTAGTAGCTAAACAGGCCGACGTAGGACATGAAGATGCCGGCATCCACGTTGATGCCGTGCATCACGTTAAAGTGGTAACCGCCGTAGGCTTCTGACAAGTAGCGGTACGCGCCGGCCAGGTCCCACTGGCCGCGACCGGTGCTGGCGTCATTGCGCGGCGTGGTCACCGAGTACATGCCGAACTGCGTCATCACGCGGGCACGCACGTTGTCATAGTGAAAGTCGCCGCCAACGCCGAGTTGCGTGACCTGGAATTCGTTGGCGCGAAAAACTTCGCTCGATCCGCCAATCGTGTCATCGGACGGATGATTGAAATCGTAGATGTAGTCCACGTCCGCGCGGATTTCCGGTGTAAAGAATTTCGTGTCCATGGCGGCTTCCTTGGTACGGGCATTGCCGTTGAGCCAGGTAAAGTCGGCGAAGGAGAACGGATCGGCCGGTTTGGTTTTTTCCACCTTGGCAAGTTGCGTCGAGGCAGGCCGCGCCACCACGGACTCAGTGACGGGCGTCAACGAAGATGACGACGCACCCGCATCGCTTGCCACCGACGGCTGACCGCTCGCCTCGTCCGCTTGCGTCTTGAGTTGCGCTTCCAGCTCAAGGATTCTCGCCCGCATCCGCTCCAGTTCCTCAATCAACTCGGCATTGCCTGCCTTTGTGTTGGCGGGCTTCGTGCTGGCCGGCTTTGCCGCCGAGACCGAACTCGCCTCGCCAGATCGCGGGTCCGCGAAGGCACTCTGGTTCTGTGGCCCGCCCTGGGCCGGCATGCGCGCCGTCCCCATGGCGAACATTGCAATCAATAACGCCGCCTGGCGACAAGCGGCCCGACGTTCAATTTGTGCAATTAGCTTTTTCATATTTGGCTACTTTCAAAAAACGCAATCCGCCGTCTGCCTGATGTCCATCAAACCGCCTGTGATTCCTGCAGAACTCCACAGCTGAAGTCTTCCTGCTCGACGGCTTGCCGCGAACGGCTTGCTTTTGCAGAACCGGCAATTTCTATAACGACGCCGCGTCTCGATTCGGTGACGTAGCTCACCGGCGCAGCTTCAACGAGCAACAAACTCGCACGCCCAGCTTTAGCGTGACGCAGTTCCCCGGCAAAGCCGCGCAGGCAAGCCAGCATGAAAACAACAGCCAATCCGCAAACGGCCAGAAATATGGGTTGAATTACTGGAACGTTCATCTCTCTGCCTCCTTTGCGCCCAGGATCATGGGTCACGCGGGCACGGATCCCCGATGCATGATCAACGATCAAGTGGGTGACAAGTGCTAGTTGACACTAGCCCGTGTTAGGAAGGCGTTGGGAAAACGTAAATGTTTTATAAAGGCGGGAATTAGCTGGGAAAGAAAGCCATGGTTGAACTTTATGCGCGCGTCCGCATCTGGCGTAACGGGAAGAAGGCTGGCACTCCGGTATCTCGCTGTCGGACGATTTATCTCCGGAAGGCCGAATCTCCGGGATTGGATTTGGCAACTTCCGCTTGGCTGACAGACAGCACATGGATCATGTGTTTGTCCGGCTCCACACGGCATCGCACGGTCACATACTTGCCTTCATGTCCCTTCAAGGACGCTGAATTCGCCACGTTCCATTTGTTGATCTGGTCGTTCACCAGTACGGTTGCATCTCCGCTGACTTCTCCCGTGATAACGATGACTTTCTTGTCGCCGCCGGCTGATGGCGTGGAGCGTTGCGCAACTACAGAGTACGACAGCAGAACAATTGCCAGGCAATACCAACGGGTTTTCTTCATTTCTCTTCTCTCTTCCTTCCTCGCGATTTTTTCCCAAGGACGAGGTTTCAGTGCGCCACTTTACCTGCGAGCGGCGCACAAGAGAAATCAAAAGAATTGATACGCGCGATTGCGAATGGCTATAGGTTGAAGATTGCGTCGAGCTCAAAGTTGCAAATGTTTTATAAAGACTTGCCCGCAGGCTGGAAGCGATAGCCAACCCACGGCTCGGTAAGGATGTAGCGCGGAGTTTCCGCCGGCTCAATTTTTTTGCGCAACTGGTTGATGAATACGCGCAGGTACTCCGGTTGCTGCACGCTCTCTCCACCCCACACGGCATTGAGCAGGATGCGGTGCGTCAACACTTTGTTGGGATGGCGGGCCATGAACATGAGCAGATCAAATTCTTTGGGCGTGAGATGGACTTCCTTGCTGCTTACCTTCACCTGTCGCGACTCCGGATTGATGTAGAAGTCGCCGTCTTCCACCGGCGTGGTAACTGTTTCGGCCGTCGCCGCCACACGCCGCAGGTTGGCCCGCACGCGCGCCAGCAGTTCATTCACGCTGAAAGGTTTGGTTACATAGTCGTCGGCCCCGGCGTCCAGGGCTTCAATCTTGTTCTTCTCTTCCTCGCGGACGGACAAAACGATGATCGGCACTTGTGAGCGCTCGCGCACGGCGCGCGTCAGTTCTATGCCGGTCATCGCCGGCATGGAAAGATCGGTGATGATCAGGTCGGGCAGCCAGTCCATGGCGGCATCAAGGGCGCTGGCGCCATCGGATGCGGTACGCACTTCATAACCTTGCGATGTCAGCGTGGTCTTGAGCACGCGCGTGATCTGCGTTTCGTCGTCGACGACCAGAATCCGGCTGCGCTCGGACATCAGGATGCTTCCTGGTTCACAATGTGAACGTCAACCTGCGGTGCGTTGGCCAGAAAGCGGTGGATGGCGCCCAGATAAAGATATTTCTTCCAGCCGTGGACCGCCGAGCGCCCAAAGATTACCTGCGTGATTTTTTGTTCGCGGACAAAGTCCGCAACGGTCCTGGCTACGGTTGCGCCTTCGAGCTGGATTACTTTCGCTCCCAGATTCTCGGCAAAGCGGATGTTCGCTGCCAGGCTGCGGTCGCGGTCTTCTGTCCTGCCTTCTCCGCGCTCTACGTGGACAACGTAAAACTCCGCGTCCAGCCCCTGGGCCATGCGCGCACCGCGGGCAATGATCTGTTGCGAAGCCGGATTCGAGCTGATGCACACGGCAACGCGCTCGCTCACGCCCCAGTTCTGGTCGATGTGTTTGCGTTGCAGATAGGTCTCGAGACTCTTATCGACGGAGTGCGTAACGTGGCGCAACGCCAGTTCGCGCAGCGCCAGCAGGTTGCCGGCGCGGAAGAAATTCGCTAGCGCTTTGTCCGCACGCTCCACCGGATAAATGTCGCCGCGCCGCATCCGTGTTTGCAGGGCTTCGGGAGTCAGGTCGGCAAGCACGACTTCATTCGCGCGCTCCAACACCCAGTCCGGAACAGTTTCACGCACGGCGATGCCGGTGATGCTCTGGACGGTGGGCGTCACGCTCTCCAGATGCTGGATATTCATGGTGGAGAGAACGTCAATCTTGGCTTCCAGAATCTCCAGCACGTCCTCGTAGCGTTTCTGATGTTTGCTGCCTTCAATGTTGGTGTGCGCCAGTTCGTCAATGAGTACGACCTGAGGCTTACGGACCAAGATGGCGTCCACGTCCATCTCCTGGAACATGGTGCCTTTGTATTCCAGGCTGCGGCGCGGCACGATGGGCAGTCCGCTGAGCAGCTCGGCGGTGCCTTTGCGTCCGTGCGTTTCCACCACGCCAATCACCACGTCTTCTCCGCGCTTGTGGCGGCGCGTGGCCTCGCTCAGCATGTTATACGTCTTGCCCACGCCCGGCGCGTAGCCCAGAAACACCTTGAAGATGCCGGCCTTCTTTTCCGGCGCGGCCTGTTCCAGCCATTGTTCGGGCGTCTTGGGCAAAACGGCTCCTGATTTACAGCGGACCCTGATTTACGACAGGTCGTGATTTACCACCGACCAAACTCTCGCGATACAATCAGCGCGTGAAGCTCTATCGTTCAGCAATCCGCGCGCTGGCTTGCACCGCCATGGTGGCACTGATCGTTCTTGTATACGTGAAATGGCTGCACGTCAATCCCACCACCGCGGCCGTAACGTTTTTGCTGGCGATTCTCACCGTGGCCGCGGCCTGGGGACTACGCTTTGCCATTCCCATGTCCTTGGCGGCGGCGTTGTGCTTCAACTTCTTCTTTCTGCCGCCCGTGGGCACCCTCACGATCGCCGACACACAGAACTGGGTTGCGCTGTTCGCATTCTTTTTCACATCGATTATTGCCAGCAATTTGTCTGAACGCGCGCGCCGGCAGACGGCGGAAGCTAACCGCCGTCGCCAGGATGTGGAACGACTTTATGTTTTCGGACAGCAACTGCTCGTCGCGGACAACATTGTGGAATTGCTCAAGAGCGTTCCCGGCTTCGTCGCGGAAACTTTTGGAGCCACGCACGCCGCGCTTTACGTCACCAGCAAAGATCAGATCTATCGCTCCGATCCGGCGCGCCAGGAGATTCCCGCGGACGACCTGCGTGACGCGGCTTCGCGCGGCGAAACCATCATTAACCACGAACGCCGCCTGGCGGTTGCGCCGCTGCGCATGGGCATACGGACGGTGGGCGCTTTCGCCGTGAGCGGTGATTTGCCGTCCCGTGAAACTTTGGAAGCCGTGGGCAGCCTGGTGGCCACGGCCGTGGAACGCGCGCGAGCGGTGGAAAAGCTGGCACACACCGAAGCATCGCGCGAAAGCGAACGGTTGCGCACCGCGCTGCTTGATTCGGTGACGCATGAGTTTCGAACGCCGCTTACGGCCATCAAAGCTTCAGTCACAACGCTGCGTGGGGACGCAAAGCTCAACGCCGAGCAGGAACAGGACCTGTTGGCAGTAATCGACGAAGAGAGTGACCGTCTGAACCGCCTGGTCGGCGAAGCGGTGGAGATGTCCCAACTGGACGCGCATGAAGTAAAGCTGGACCTGGGCGCCCATCAGATTCGCGAAGCGATTGACGCCGCGCTGGCGGAATCGAAACACATCGCGGCCACACATCCCATTCAGGTACGGTTGCCGGACCAACTGCCTCCGGCCCAGCTGGACGTGGCCTGGATCAAGAAAGTCCTGCAACACCTGCTGGAAAATGCCTGCAAATACTCGCCCGCGGGCTCGCCGATTTTCATCAGTAGTGAAGTTCGCGCCGGTCAGTTGATCACCAGCGTGGCCGACCGCGGCGCGGGCATCGACGATCTGGAACGCTCCATGATTTTCGACAAGTTTTATCGCGGCCAGAGCCAGCGCTTTCGCGTGCAAGGGACAGGCATGGGGCTGGCCATCGTAAAAGCCATTGTGGAAGCCCACAGCGGACGGATTGAAGTCACCAGCCAACTGGGACAAGGGTCAGTCTTCTCGTTTGCCTTGCCACTGGCCGCTGTCTGACGCGCTCAGGCGTTAATTCTTTAGTTAACATGCGGCGTTTTTAGACCCGATGAACGTTAAGCAACGTAAAACTTTTCGCGGCATTTCCCGTGCAAAGTACATTGAACTTCCAGTCAATTGAATATGGCATCTTGCTGTGATAGGTTACAAAGAACGCCCACACTGAATTCCCGGTCAACATTTATAGGGTTCAGCTCGGCTTCCCAAGTCGGCTCCCCCGCCGGTTCTAATTCTGTGCAGCGGGGGAAACGGGAGCAAGAGTCAAGGTCATGAAGGAAGCAATGGACGCACCGACCACACGCCAGGCCACGGAACGAACCGACGAAGAATTTGTCAGCCGCAAGCTGATCCGCCCGTCACTGGGCTCGGCCCCGCCGCGTACGGAACCCGTGTCTGAACGGCGTGAACGCCTTGAACGTACTGACCGCGCACCCTCTGGAGGCCCCCGGCGCATGAACTCCTCTGACCAAACGCACGCCGAAAATTACTACTACCAAAAACAAATCCAAAGCAAAACTCCCGTGGTGGTAGTGCTTAAGGATGGCGAACAGATCCAAGGCGTCATTGAATGGTATGACCGCACTTGCATCAAGATGGCCCGCACCAACGGGTCGAACCTGCTGGTCTATAAACCTTCCATCCGCTATATCTACAAGGCCGGCGAGGCCCAGAAGACCTAACGCCGCCCGTGGGCCACGCCGCCAGCACAGTCCTGGATTTTCTTGTCGCCAATCGCATTGAGCTTCTCGGTTCCATCACCGGGGCGCTCTGCGTGTGGCTGCTGACCTGGAT
>JANXPR010000366.1 GCA_025357215.1 Acidobacteriaceae bacterium
AACTCAGGCGCGCTCAAGATGACAGTGGGTAGAGGGTGTGGTTTTCTCCGAAAACATTATCGCGGGTGAAGAAGATGTTGTGTCGCCCCTACGGGGCTTGGTTGTTTTTTGCATCTTACCCAGCCTTCCGGCTTCGCATACGCTCGCCTCAGGCTGGGCTAACTCGTTTCGCGCCTGTCGGCGCTTGCGGTTAGCTCGCCCGCAGGTCCTTTTACTCGCCCGCACGTCCTTTAAAAGAGCCTGAGTAGTAATAAATCCCAGGGCTCACGCAGATCGGCTGCTCACGTCTAATATGGGTACGCGATTTTCCTCTCCGTTACGGAGGTTTCCATGATTACGTTGCTTGCGATTCTGTTCGCGATCTCAAATGCTCTGCCTACAATTCAGGATACGAGTCACGTGGATGCGTCCACGCCGCGTGATGTGCAGATTGCGCTGGCGCGTAGCGCGGCACCGCCGGAGGTCAGCGGCAAAGCTACGATTTACGTCCTGGGCGCGAAAGGTTATGAGAAAGCGGTGGAGGGCAGCAACGGGTTCAGTTGCATCATCGACCGCGAATTCGTGGATACGATGGAACCGGAGTGCTACGACGCGGAAGGCAGCAAGAGCACGCTGTTGGTCCGGATGTTTGTGGAGAAATCACGGGCCGAAGGCAAGAAAGCCGAGCAGATAGACGCCGCGGTGGAAGCGGGGTATAAGTCGGGCAAATTCCGCGCTCCGGGCAAACCGGGGATTATCTACATGCTGTCACCACATAATCATGTGTTTGATCCAGAGAGCAAAAAGATCATCGAGTTTCCCGGGCACCTGATGTTCTACGCGCCGTACCTTACGGAGAAGGAAGTGGGATCGGGACCAGGAGCGCCGTATCTGGTGCATCCGGGGAAGCCGGACGCGCTGATGATTGTGGTGCCGGCGACGCATTGAGGTGTGCCGCGCCTGCGGAGCTGGGTGCGTGGGGAGAACTCCCTGAATCGGTTTGGTGGTTTCGAGCGGCCTCGGGATCTTTCGACTTGCCTTCATTTCCGGCACGGCCGGAAACTCAGGCGCGCTCAAGATGACAGGGGTAGAGAGTGTGGTTTCTACGAAGCATTATTGCGGGTGCAGAAGGTATGGTGTCGTGCCTACGGGGCTTTGTTGTTCCAACAGCTTTCCCAGCGCTTCCGCGCTGGGCTAATTCATTTCGCGCCTACGGCGCTGGGGGTAGTTGAAGTTGGAAGCAGTTCCGTTCTACCTTGCAACCTCGAGTGCAAAACGCGACCGACGAAGCCCTTCTCTTATCGCGCCTGCGGCGCTGGGTGCGTGGGGAGAACTCCCTGAATCGGCTTGGTGGTTCAATGCGGCCTCGGGATCTTTCGACTTGCCTTCATTTCCGGCACGGCCGGAAACTCAGGCGCGCTCAAGATGACAGTGGGTAGAGAGTGTGGTTATTCCGAAAACATTTATCGCGAGTGAAGAATTGCGAGTGTCGCCCCTACGGGGCTCGGGATTCTTTTGGGCTTACCCGGCACTTACGACTCAGCGCGCAAGCGCGCCTCGTCGCCGTACCGGGCTATTTTCATTCGCGCCTGACGGCGCTGGATAGCGGATTACTTTAGCTTCCTCGATGGTCTCGGCACAGACTTTTCCAGAACGTACTTTATGAAATTCCCGTGTCCTCATGTTTCGCACGCCAGTGCGCGTCAATTCCGTCCCAACCAATTGGCGCAGTTAGATCCACCGTAGCTCCGCTTTGAGTTCTTGCTTGCCCGTTTGCAGTAGAAGAAAAAGTGCATTCTCGTAGCCGAGCTCTTCTATAAAAGCTTGCAACTTGGCCAAATCAAAATCAGGCTGTTCTCGATTCGTGGATTTCTTGACTTCGATTACGAGGAAGTTTTTGTCGGACATTCTGTGGTGAACGATAATATCGGGAAATACCGAGACACCGTCTGTGTTGTCAGCTGCAGGCGGATGAGCAATCATCATGAGTCGCTTGGTTTGATTGTGATTGCGGTTATATTCGCAGTCGACATCCCATCCTGGGAATTCGTTCTCTAAATATTGGGCCAGTTTGTGGGTTATGGTTCTCTCGTTAACGTCGTGTCTCAAGAGATCGCCGTCCCGCTCGAACAATCGGTCCAAAGCCGATTGAACCTTCTCGATGACGTCGTTGGCTACCATAGGTCTTGGATAAACATTCTTACGTCAATCCGCGAAGCGCGGCCCACTGCTCTGATTTTGCCTTCGGCAATTCTTTCATCAATTTCTGTGTTCCAGACAAGATAATTCGCGTTTGGAAATTCTTCAACGAAAACTTTCTCAACTTGTCGCTCAGCAACCTCTACAGGTTTCACCATGTTCGAATTCACCAAGCATGTTGCGATTAGTGTGCTTTTCTTCATGGGGATTTAGTTTATCGCGAAACAGCGTCGTCACTAGCTACTCATATATATTGCACCCGCATTTTTCCGGGGGGACGTATTTCTTGAGGAAGTCGGCGATGCGGGTGAAGGCGTCGATCTGGTTTTCCACTTTAGCGAAGCCGTGGCCTTCGTTTTCGTAAACCTTGTATTCCACTACGCCGCCGCGTTTCTTTACCGCTTGCACCACTTGCTCGGCTTCGGTCTTGGGGCAGCGAGGGTCGTTGCCTCCGGCGAGGAGAAGCAGCGGGGCTTTGATCTTGTCGACGAAGTTGATGGGCGAGCGGTCTTTCAAGAGCGCGGCGTCTTTGACGGGATCGCCCATGGTGGCCATGTCGTACTCGCGCAGTTCCGGATCTTCATTTTCGATTTCAGTGAACCAGTTTACAAACGGAACAATAGGCACGCCGGCGGCCCAGCGTTCGGGAGACTTGGTGACGGCCATCATGCTCAGGTAGCCGCCGTAGCTGCCGCCCATCACGGCGACTTTTTTGGCGTCAACATAGCCGGTTTTGATGAGCCAGTCGGCGGCGGAGTTGATGTCTTCCAGGTCGCCACCGCCCATGTCATGCAGATTGGCGTCAATAAATTCCTTGCCGTAGCCGGTGGAGCCGCGATAGTTGGGAGCGATGACGAAGAATCCCTGGTTGACCAGGTATTGAATGTTGCGGTTGAAGGTGTTCATGGTTTGTGAGGTCGGTCCGCCATGAATGGAGACGATGCCCGCATGTTTGCCGCTGCGCTCGGCGTTGTAAGGCGCGTACACGAAAGCCGAGATCCGCCATTTACCGTCTTGGCTGGGGAAGTGTACGAGGAAAGGTTCGACCATGTCTTCGCTACGGATGCCTCCGGAGAGAGAATGCGTGATCTGGTGGGCTTGCTGGGAGGTGAAGTCATAGACCCAGATGTCGTTGGGCGAGTTGGCGCCAGCGTGGGTGAAGAGCATACGCGCGCCATCGCGGGTGAAGGCCGATTCTGATCCGGCCGGCGCGTTGATGCCTTTGGCCACCGGCAAGGTCTGGGCCTTTTGGGTGGCAAGGTCATAGACAACAATTTCGCCATTGCCGTCTTCGTCGGTCGTCCAGGTGAGGCGTTTGCCATCAGGCGAGAAGGCACCCGACCGTACTTCCCACTTGCCGGTAGTGAGCCAAGTGAGTTTTTTGGTGGCCACGTCGAGTAGAGCGGCGTTTTCGTAGCCGTTGCCGGAGTTGGAGGTCAGCAGAATCGTTTTACTATCGGGCGAGATATCGGTGGCGAAAAATGTCTGCTCGCCCTGGTGGGGCGTGAGGCTGCTGGCTTTTCCGGTGGACACGTTGGCCAGGAACACGCTGGTATTTTTTCCGGTGGCGTCTGTTTGGGTGAAGACCAGCCACTTGCCGTCACGCGACCAAATGGCGCCGATGTTGCTGAGGCCCTTCGCGGTGTTGCTGGTGAGGTGCGTGACTTTCTTGGTGGCCACTTCCATCACATCGATTTCGTAGTTGGGGGCGTCTTTGGGTTTTACGGTGTAGGCCAGGCGCTCGCCGTCCGGTGACCACGTGGGGCTTTCTTCTGAAACGCTGGGCGTGTTGGTGATATTCAGGACCTGGCCGTTAGCGGGCGAGACAAGGAAGATGTCCCATTGCTCGTTGCCGTCAGTGTCCGATTGATAGGCGATCCAGCGGCCTTTGGGCGACCAGGTTGGATTGCCCTGACGCTGGTTGCTGACAGTGAGCTGCGTGGGCCAGCCGCCGTCAGCGGGAACGAGCCAGATATTGTTGCGACTGCTGATGTTGGTGACGAAGGCGATCTGCTTGCCGTCGGGCGACCATGTGCTGTCACCGGTATTGCGCGTCATGTAGAGCCTGTCGACGCTCATAGGCATGACGTCAAACTTGTCTTTGGATTTGATTTGCGCGGGGTCGGTGATGAAGGCGGGGGCGGAGGGCTGGGCGAAGGCCAGGGGGCCGAGTAGCGTGAGGAGTATGAAGAGTGCAGTTTGCATGTATTCCCTCATGAAAATCGATCTTCTTTTTAACGCGCTACGCTGACGCTGCGCGCGGGCCTGCGGCTGAGAGGATGTGATTATTCGTTCTTGCTCCCCGGCACTTATTTCTCAGCGCGCGCTGCGCGCCTCGAAACCGTACCGGGCTGTTATCATTCGTCCCTTCGGGACTTGAGCATGGTGGCCAGATCATTTCCGTTATCCAGGACATTGCTCTGATCAGATCATCAGATCAGAGGATGCAAATCGGTCCAGTCACAATCGCCATAGCCCATTTGCTTACGGCTTGGCCGATTTATGAATTTCTACCGTGGACCAGGTCT
>JANXPR010000375.1 GCA_025357215.1 Acidobacteriaceae bacterium
TTGAAGCCTACTGCAAGGATCCCAACCCGGCCGCCGTGCTTATCTTCGTCGCCGACCATTTGAGCATTCCCGCTGACGTCCGCCGCATGGACATGCAGGACAAAGACCGCTTTGACCGCATCCGCGAAACGCTGGGCGAATTCTGCGGCATCGTGGAACTGGCGCGCGTGGACGAAAACGACGGCATCCGCTGGGTCGTGGAGCAAGGCCAGAAGGAAGGCGTGAAGGTCGACCCGGACGCCGCCCGCGAACTCATCGATGCCCTGGGCGCTGACATGATGATGGCCAGCCAGGAGCTGGAAAAGCTCACGCTTTATGTAGGCGAAAAGAAACACATCACGCTGGGCGACGTGGAGACCATGGTGCTCGCCGCCAAGCAACGCTCGCTCTACGAACTTACTGACGCCATCTCCGCCAAGGACAAGCCGCGCGCGCTGGGCGTGCTCGACGCGCTGCTCTCCGCCGGTGAAGGCGATGACGCCGCCATCGGCCACCTTTATATGCTGGCTCGCGCTTTCCGCCAGATGCTGGTGATCCTGGAAAAGAACGTTCGCGACTCGCGCACCATCTGGCAGGCGCTGTGGCAAGGCTTCCGTGTGCCGCCGTTCGCCGCGGAAGATATCATCCGTCAGGCCCGGCGTTATAAATCCCGACGCGAACTCACCCGCGCGCTGAAACTCGTGGCCCGCGCCGATCTGGCTCTGCGGTCGAATCCTCCGAGCAAGCGACTGGTGCTGGAACAGCTGGTAATCCAACTGGCAGAAGAACCGAAGACGTCCGCGACGGAGTGGCAGCAGGAACAGCTGCCGGTTTAGGATGCTCGCCGCAACGTTCGCGACGGACGCTAAGAAAAGCTTTTACCGCAGAGGACGCAGAGGTCGCAGAGGTCTTTTTTCTGAGATCCCGAGGCGGAGTAGCGAACCTTACTCCGCTTAAGATTCATCCACTAGATGCCTTGCCTTCGGGTCTTTCGACCCACCCTCGCCGCGGCGTGTAAGGGCAGAATTCATGATGCGCTGGTCCAAGCGGGTTCACTATTAGAAACGAAGCTCACTTTTGAGCATAGGAGGATCAGAATGCATCATTGGAGAACCGGCTTTAGCGTGTTTGCTTTCGTACTGGTGGCAGCGTTCGCGACCCCACGGGCTTTGGCCGCAGAGATTGACCTTGGCAATCACTCGAAAGATGAGATCAAAAATGCATGCAACGCCGCCGGGGGAGAACTGCTCGGCGTTAGCGACAGTGGCTCGTATGGATGCGAGGTCGCCAGCAAAGGCACGATGATCTTGTGCAATAAGGCCGGAAATTGTACCGGCTATACGCCGGCGCGGACTACGTCACAGGGCCAGAGGATTTTGACCGTCCTCAAACTAAAGGGGAGAGCGATTAGAAGGGCTGCGACCACAACGCCGACAACGCCAAAACGCGAGATTGCTGAAGGACACACCAACAAGTAAGGTGCCCCCCGTTGTGGACGAGCGCGGACAGGGCGCTTGCAGCTAGAAGCTGCTCTTATTTCATCGCCACCAGACGGGCATTCAGGCGGGATTTATACCGCGCGCCGGTGTTCTTGTGGATCAGGCCTTTCTTTATGGCCTTATCGATCATGGACGTGGTGCCGGAGAACGCGGCCTTGGCGTCTGCCGGCTTGCCGGCTTCCAGGGCGGTGCGGAACTTACGCAGCGCGGTACGCAACTGGCTGGTGTTGGCGCGGTTGCGCGCGGTACGCTTCGTCGTTTGGCGGGCGCGCTTCAGCGCGGAAAAATGATTTGCCATGTGGCTTGTCTTTACTTCCCTTGTAAGGATTGTTTCAGCAGGTGTGTACTGAAAGACTTATTTTACTTGGATTTAGCGGATTTGGTCAATGGTAGTCAAGGTAAGCGTGGAGGAGCACAAGGTCCCTCCACGCTACTCACGCGCTGGTGAAATCGCGCGTTCGCCATACGGGTGCCGGGATGACGTTCCCGGGGTTAGAAGCAGCTGGAACTGATCAAAACTGTCATCCAGCGCACAGTTTCGTATTTGACTCGCCTTCAAAAACGCGCTAATATCCGTCAGCCCCAAGGGGTGGTCTGGTCCGCGATCCTTGAAAATCAGCAGCTAGCAATTGGCAACTAGCCAAATGGGGAGAGGCTACGCCTCGTTTGGATCGTTCGGACTCCCGGTTACACCGGTCGCTTACGATGACCGTTTGTTGCGATGCGGATTTGCGCCGCGCGGCTTCTTTGTGACCTCTCAGCCGTGGGCTTGGGCCGTCCAAGCTCCGTCCAAGCTCCGTGCAAGCTCCGTGCTTGGGCCGTCCAAGCTCCGTCCAAGGGCCGTGCAAGGGCGAATTGGAGGAAGTCTTTTGTTTGCAACAAGAGTCCTGAAAATGCCGGGTGGGGCCTTGGTGGAGTGCAGCGAGATAAGCCGAAAGCAGATTGCCTATATCGCCGGGATTGCCAAAATTGGAAATTGGAAGAAAAAACGTCAGCTACCGACATCCTATTTCAAAAAGGGACTCGAGCCCTACCGGTAGTGCTCCAGGTAATACAGCGCAGCAAACGCGAGAACCAAAGTTGTGGCCGGCAGTGCCAGGAATCGAGCAACTCGCAATGGCTGTTTCCGGTCTGACGTGGCCAGAAAAAGCAGGAGCATCGGGGCCAGAGCCACGATTGCCAGCTGAAAAATATGGGCCAGTGTACCTTCGTCC
>JANXPR010000381.1 GCA_025357215.1 Acidobacteriaceae bacterium
TGGCAACTAGCAATTGGCAACTGGCCAGACCAAGACGCCAAAAAACAGAGTTGGCGAAGGTGACGCTTCGATGAAAATTGGGGTGATTTCAGATACGCATGGTCTGCTTCGTCCCGAGGCCCTTGAGCTGCTACTCGGATCAGAGTACATCATCCACGCGGGCGATATTGGTTCGTCGGATATTATTCCCGTGCTGGAGAAGATCGCTCCGCTTACGGCCATCCGCGGCAACGTGGATACACAACCCTGGGCGCAACGCTTTGCCGAGACAGAAGTCGTGGAGTTGGGCGGTGTCAGCATCTACGTGATTCATGATGTGAATGCTCTTGATCTCAATCCGCGCGCCGCTGCATTCGCGGCGGTGATCAGCGGACACTCTCACCAGCCGAAACAGGACACCAAAGACGGCGTTCTGTATTTCAATCCCGGAAGCGCCGGACCAAGAAGATTCAAGTTGCCGATCAGCGTGGGAAGGCTGGAGATTGTGGATCGAAGCATCACCGCCGAGGTGCTGGAAATCTGATTTCACCGCGGAGGCGCGGAGACGCGGAGTAAAGCTCGGCTTTCCTGTTTCTTGTTCCTGCGCGTTCGCTTGCAGCTGATTCTCGCGATAGGGATCCCTCGCTACGCTCGGGATTTCAGAAAGAGCTCAGGACAAAGGCTACTGCCTGATTCTCGGGTTCGACAGCGAGTAGAAAAAGTCCGTCATGAAATTCACCAGAAGATATGTCAGGCCGATCATCAAGATGCAGCCTTGCACCAGGTAGTAGTCGCGGTTGCCGATGGCCTGGATAGTCAGGCGTCCGATGCCGGGCCAGGAAAAGATGGTTTCGGTCACGATGGCGCCGGCCAGCAGCGCGCCGAACTGCAAGCCGACCACAGTGAGTACAGGGACGAGAGCATTGCGCAAAGCGTGCTTGTAGACGACGGTCCGTTCGCTCAGGCCCTTGGCGCGCGCGGTACGGATGTAATCCTGACTCAGCTCTTCCAGCATGGCGGTACGCACCATGCGCGTAAGGATGGCCGCCAGCGACGCGCCCATGGTCACAGCCGGCAGAATCAGATGCGCGACCGAACCTGAGCCGGATACCGGCAGCCACCCAAGTTGAATTGAAAAAAATAAAATCAGGATCGGCCCCAATGCGAAGTTTGGGAACGAGAGACCCAACAGGCTGACGAAGCTGAGCGTGCGGTCGTCCCAGCGATTGCGCCGCCGCGCGGAGCGCACTCCGGCCGGGATGGAGATCAGCAACGCAACGATCATTGAAGCCACGGTCAGTTGCAGGGTTTGCGGATACCGCTGGGACACAATCTTCAGCACCGGCTGGTCAAAGCGCATGGAACGTCCGAGGTCGCCATGAAAAACGCCGGTCCAATATTTCAGATATTGCTGGCCCACGGGGACATCCAGTCCGTAAGCATGGCGGGCGGCCTGCATGTCCGCGGCGGAAGCGCCTTCTCCCAGCATCTGCTGTATGGGATCGCCCGGCACCAGGTGGATCAGCAGAAACACCACGGACACCACCAGCCAGATCACCGGGACGGTGTACAGCAGCCGGGATGAGATGTAACGCAGCATGGAGAGGCCGACTGAGTATGCTATCGCAAAATCCGCGAGCGCTGGCCGGATTCCTAACGGCATGATTCCGAACTGCCAGGATTCCTATCTGCAATAATGTTGGGCTGCAATAATATTGGACGGATTCGAACCACGGAAAGCTAAAAAGAATGAAAAAGCTCCTCAAAGTCGTTGCCACCATCGTAGCCTTGGCCGCTGTTGGCGTGGCCGTGCTGCTGTTGTTCTTCTCTACTCCGGAAGTTTCCGACGCAGTGCTGCGATCTAAATACGCGCAGCCGCCTTCGCAGTTTCTGACCTTGCCCGGCGGGACCGTCGCGCACTATCGTGACTACGCTGCGTTGAATGCCGACAAAGGCCCGAATAACGACAAGGCCGCGCCGGTTATTCTTCTAGTACACGGGTCGAACGCGTCTCTCCACACCTGGGAACCGTGGGCGCATAAGCTGCAAGCCACCCTGCGCGTGGTAACGGTTGACCTGCCCGGGCACGGCCTTACCGGCGTCACCGTTGAAAACGACTACAGCGCGGACGGCATGGTCGCGTTCCTGGAGAGCTTTACCCGCAAGCTGGGCCTGGATCAGCCATTCATAATCGCCGGCAACTCCATGGGAGGCCACGTTGCCTGGCGCTATACCATCGCGCATCCGGACCGCGTGTCCAAGCTGGTGCTGGTGGATTCGGGCGGCGTTAGCTCGCCGGACGTTGATTCGCCCATGCCGCTGGCGTTCAAGCTGGCGCGCAATCCCATCACGTCCCCGCTGGTTCGCAAACTTCAGCCGCGCTCGCTCTTTGAGGCCACGCTAAAGAAAGCGTTTTACGACCAGTCGCTGGTCACGTCCGAGATGGTGGACCGCTATTGGGAACTCAACCGCCGCCACGGAACTCCCGATGCAACCATTGCCCGCTTCAAGTTGCCGCGGGTTGATCCGGCGGCCCAAGCGCGGCTCAACGAAATCAAAGTTCCAACACTGGTTCTTTGGGGGCGTGAAGACGCGCTGATCCCGGTCGCGCTGGCAAATGTCTTCTCCCAGAGCATCGCGCAATCGAAAGTGATTATCTACGACCGCTGCGGGCACATTCCGATGGAAGAGTTGGCCGACCGCAGCGCGGCGGATGTAAGGGCGTTTGTGGAGAGTAAGTAAACAGTTCTGACGTATGTTTTGTGCGAGGTTAGGAACGCGGTTGCGGCGACATTCCTAACCTCACGGTTTTATTGCATCACCGTCAATGTCGCAGTGTTGCTGGTGTTTCCCATACCAGCTTCGCTTGAAGATATAGCGCTCGTTGTATTGCTTTTCAGTCCTGCCGACGAAGCTGTCACATTCACGCTGAATGCGCAGGAGCCATTTCCCGCCAGGGTTGCTCCGGCCAGGGTCACGAACGACGAGTTGACAGCGGCTGTAACCGTGCCACCGCCACAGGATCCCACCAGGCCGTTCGGCGTACCCACTGAGAGGCCAGCCGGCAGAGAGTTCGCGAAGGAAATGCCGCTCAGTGTTTTGCCGGGATTCGGATTGATGATCGAGAAAGTGAGGGACACCGAGCCTTTCATGGGGACACTGCCAGTACCGAATGTCGTAACAATGATTGGTGCGCCGGCTGGACCGGCATCAGTGGCCGGCGCATTTCTCACTGCTGGAGCTGCTGCGTTTGTCCCTGCCGTGGATGGGGAAGCCGCTGGTGCGACTCCACCCTTTTTTGTGGACCAGTCCTTCTCAATCGCGCCACAGGCGTCCTTGACGGCGTTCTTCAAAGAGCGCGTTGAATTGGCAAACAACATGGTGCCCTCTTGCGTGGAAACGACTGCTCTTCGTCCCTTGCGGCCCGCGCCTGAGCCATCGTCCGTAACACCTACAATGTAGTCGGCCTTGTCGCTCCTGGTCGTCAGGTCGGCAGCGGGGCATTCATCCCGAAACAGTTTGATTCCTTCAGCTGCGGTAGCATTGGCGATTCCGGAAACGCTTTCTTGCCCGCCCTTGCCGGAAACCTGGAAGGAGTTCTCCCCGGTGACAAAAACCTTAGGCTTTTCAGAAGCGAAAGCTTGAGCAACTGAAACTACGACAAAGAGACTTGCGATGGTCCTGAAACAGCGAAGTGAGCCACTCATCAGTATTGCCTCCAAAGCGGTTATGACAACCCAACGTCGTACGACTTAAAGGAACACAGATTGTAGCGGCAGCAAAAGAAAGGGCAAGGACAATTCGTGGGACTTGATTTGCAGCAGCTGCGATGCGCGATGGCCTGCGGCGGAGGGACTTGGCCGGGCCGGCAGGGCTGAAGCTCGTGCCTGACACGAATCGCGTTTCTAAACGGGGAAAAACAGAATAACCTTGCAGCGGCGAACAAAATACGATACAGTGAGGTTGGCGCACAAGGCGCAGATTTTCTGAGGTCTTTGAAAACCGAATAAGCAGGAACAGCCGCGGTTGCTACGCGGCTTGGCGGACGAGCTAGCGTTGATCAACCAGTGTTGTTCAAGCAGTAAATTTGCTGAAGTTGTGGAGCCGAAAAGACCATGCTCGTTTGAGGCCGATTCGAAAGCGAATTTGGAGCTCGACCGCTCGGTGACCGTTCGGTCGAATTGCGCTTTACCCTTTGTTTGCAATAAACGACTGCAAGGGGGGTGAGGTACGGCGAAAAAGTTACTGAAAAGTAACTGGACGCCGTGAGGCTCGGGGGCGTTCTGATGTTCTTATGTTCCTTCGCTGGCAGCAGAGCAGATTCCTCTGTCGCTGCTTGCGCGCTGAAGATTGCGCGCGCTCGCTTGACGCGACTGTCGGAATGACAAGACCGAGAGGGGATCGTAACCAAACGGTCTGAGCCAACGCTTGGATTTGTTGGCTTTTCTCGCTGTGTTGTCAGCCTAAAACCAAGCGCAAGGTCCCTCAGCCCTACTCCCACCCAACCGCGCAACATCGGCGCGCTCGGGGACCCGGGTGGAGAGTTCGGTGGGAGACAAGGCCGTGTAACCTCTCTGCCGGTCTTGGGTGACATTGGGTGACCTTGGGTGAAATTGGGTGAACATAGGGGGGCACGGGGGAGGAGCGAAAAGAACAATTGCCAAAATCGCCGGAATTGCCAAAATTGGGAAGTTGAAAAGCAAACGCAAACCGCGCCTATGTTTCGCGCACTAACATTCTTGGGCGATAGGGTTCCCTCGCTGCGCTCGGGATAAACCGCGCTACCCCGCCGGCTCCAGCTGGTGCACGCTTTCGATTTTTACGCGGCCGATGCGGCGTCCTTCCATTTGCAGGACGGTAAAACGGCGGTGTTCAAAGTCCAATGTCTCGCCGCCGCGGGGGATGCGTCCCAGTTGGGCCATGATGAAGCCGGCCAGAGTTTCAAAGCCTTGATCCCGCGGGAGCAAAATGTCGTACTGGACTTCGAGATCGCGGACACTAAAAGCCCCGTCCAATACGGCCGCGCCGGAGGCCAGCGACACCACGGGCTTCTGCGCGATATCGAATTCGTCTTCCAGTTCGCCGACGAGTTGTTCCAACACGTCTTCCACGGTGACCAGGCCTTTGGTTGATCCGAATTCGTCCACCACCACCGCCAGATGGCGTTTGCGCGTCTGGAACTCTTCCAGCAAGTCAGCCACCGGCTTGGTTTCCGGAACGAACAACACTTCGCGCATGATGTTGCGGACTTTCAATCCCGAAGGCTTGACGCCGAAAGTAAGTCCGGCAGCCAGACGCATGTGCATGAAGCGCGAAAGGTCTTTGGAGTATAGAAGCCCAACGATGTTTTCAGCGCCTTTTTCCGGATCGAAGACCGGCACGCGTGAATGTTGTTCATCGACGACTTTGGTCATGGCTTCTTCTAGCGCCATGTCCGCGGGCAGGGCAAAGATGTTGTGCCGGGGAACCATGATTTCGCGCACTTCCAGCATGCCCAGGTCCAGGGCGTGGTGGATCATTTCTTCTTCGCTTTCCGGAAGGAGTCCCAGGCGGCGGCTGGCGGTGACGATGAGCTTGAGTTCGTCAGCCGAATGGGCGCCGCCTTCGCGATGCAGCCGCGATCCAAAGCCGCGCAGCACCAGGTTGGCGGACTTGTTCATCAATCCCAGGAAAGGACGCGCCAGGGCAATAAAGACTTCCATCGGTCCGGCCACGGCCAGCGCGACGCGCTCCGCGCGTTCCAGGGCCAGAGACTTGGGAACCAGTTCGCCGAGAATCACCAGGAGATAAGTGATGGCCACAAAAGCCAAAGTCGCGGCGATACCGTGAGCGTAATACTTGACGTACGGTACGTTGCCCAGCCAGGGCTGGATAACGGCGGCCAAGGTGCCTTCACCGGCCCAGCCCAGTCCCAGGCTGGCCAGGGTGACGCCAAACTGGACGGCAGGCAGGAATTCGTCAAGATGCTGCTGAATTCGCTGGACAATGCGGGCGCCGATGCGGCGTTGCTCAATGAGCTGTTGTATCCGGGTGTCCCGGACGCTCACCATGGCAAACTCAGCGGCAACGAAGAAAGCGTTGGCTGCCACCAGCAGGACCACCAGGATGATCCGCAGCAGCACAAGGGTGACCATGGCTTGCAATGATACACTACCCGGAGCCTGCCCCGGACAGCCGGAAGTCCAATGTTTTGTTAGGCTTTTTGCTGTCTTTTTACCTGTCCGGGTGTCTAAAGCAGTGTCCTGGGGGCATTTATTTTGTCGCGACCTTTCGCGGAACCAATGTCCTTTACCCAACGTATTGATAACTGAGTAGAAGGAAAGAGGGGGTTGTTGTGGCCAATGGCAATGGTAAGAAAAAGAGCAGGCGCTGGCTCTATATAGGTAGCGGCGTTTTCGCAATCATTCTGGTGACCCTTATCTTCGTTGCGGCCAGCCGTGGCGGCACCAAACTTGACCCTTCCAAACTGGGGAAGGTGGAAAAAGGCGATCTGGCCAAGAGCGTTGTCGCCACCGGAAAGATCGAGCCCATTACCAAGGTGGAGTTGAAGTCCAAGGCCAGCGGCATTGTGGAAAAACTTCTGGTGGAATACGGCGACAACGTGAAAAAAGGCCAGGTACTGGCCGAACTGGATAAACAACAGATTCTGACCCAGGTGAATCAAGGTCGCGCTTCCCTGGAAGCCGCCGAGGCTGCCGAGCGCGCCGCGGAAGCCGATTTGCAGCGCGCAAAAATTGACGCCGAAGGTCCGGACGTTCCCACGCTCAAACGCGCCTACGAGCGCGCACAGACCATGGCCAAGGACGGCGTGGTCTCTCCTTCCGCGTTGGACGATGCGCAGCGCAACTACGAGCTTGCCGTGAACAAACAAGCGCTGGGCAAAGCCAATGTAATCTCTTCGGCCGCAAAAGTCCGCCAGGCACATGCGCAAGTGGCCCAGGCCAAGGCGCAGCTCGCGGAAAAAGAAGAAGAATACCGCAATTCCACCATCGTCTCGCCCATTGATGGCGTCGTCTTGTCGCGTGACGTGGAAGTGGGCAGCGCGGTCAGTTCCATCCTGGTATTGGGCTCATCCGCCACGCTGGTGATGACGCTGGGCGACACGCGCGAAGTTTACGTGAAAGGCAAAGTGGACGAAAGCGACATCGGCAAGGTCTATCTCAACCAGGCGGCACGGATCAAAGTGGAGTCCTACAAAGACCGCACCTTCTCCGGCAAGGTCACCAAGATTTCTCCCATGGGCGTGGAAAAAGATAACGTCACCACGTTTGAAGTCCGCGTGTCCATCGATAATTCCAAGGGAGAACTGAAATCACAGATGACCGCGAACGCCGAGGTCATCATGGAAGAACACAAAGGCGTGTTGATGGTCCCCGAAGCGGCGCTGATGTATGACAAAGACCGCAAAGCTTCCGTGGAAACTCCCGACCCGGCCAAAAAAGACGGCAAGAAGAAAGTTGACGTGACCGTGGGAATTTCCAACGGATCAAAAACCGAGCTGCTATCTGGCTTAAAAGAAGGCCAGCAAGTGGTGTTGCAGTAAAACTCACTGTTCGGTGAAAAATTGCTTAACTAAAATTTCGGAACCTGCATCTTGAGGACAAGTGCCATGAAGACCAAACACGTCGTGTTCGCGATTTTGATTGCCGTTATCGCCTGCTTCGCCACCCTGCCGGTAAACGCCGCCAGCACCGGCCACTTTGAGCGTACTCTGCAGGTTTTCGGCGCGACCACGGTGGAAATCTACAGTGGCTCCGGCAACATTACCGTGCGGACAGGCAGTGGCAACACCGTGCAGATCAACGCCCGCATTCACTCGGGCAACGGCTCATGGCTCTTTGGCGAAGGCAACATTGAAGAGAAAATTAAACGGATCGAGCAGAACCCGCCGGTGGCTCAGCTCGGAAACACTGTCCGCATCGGCCGCTTTGAAGATCACGAAATCATTCGCAATATTTCCATCGACTATGACGTTACGGTCCCGGCGCAATCCAGCGTCACTTCCCATACCGGTTCCGGCGACCAGTCCGTCAACGGCGTGCAAGCTCCGGTTACCGCCAAGACCGGCTCCGGCAACATCACGCTGGATAACATTGGCGGCGCGGTGCGCGCTGAATCCGGATCCGGCGACATCAAGATCAACGGCGTAAAAGGCACCCTGGACGCTCATACCGGCAGCGGCAACATCCATGCCTATGGTGTGGGCGGCGCCATTGTTGCTCATACCGGCAGCGGCCGGATCGAGATGGAACAGACTGCGCCGGGCGACGTCCGCGCGGAAACCGGATCGGGCAGCATTAACCTGCGCGGCATCAAAGGCGGCCTGCGCGCCGATACTGGCAGCGGCTCCATCCACGCTGAGGGCGAGCCATCACACGATTGGCGCATGGGCACCGGCTCGGGCAACATCACGCTCAAAATCCCCTCGCAAGCCTCATTCTCGCTGGACGCCCGTACTTCGTCCGGCAGCCTGAGGATCGGCCACACCATCAGCGTTGAGGAACAGTCCCGCAAACATCTGCGCGCCAAGGCTGGCAATGGCGGCCCGGTGCTGGACATCCATACCGGCTCGGGCGATATCGAACTCGACTAGTCCCTGTATTTGTATCGTTTTACGAATTAGGGACTTTCTTAGACTTGCGAACTATGGGTGGCATATCCGCTTCACAGCGATGCAATATGCAAAACCTATGGGTGGCATATAAAAATCAGCGATTCTGAGAAAGTCTAATCTTCTTTCAATCACTCTCTAATTACCTTGGTGCATTCTTGCTCTCGATGCAAGAGGCTTTCGAGCCCCCTGGCGAAGAGCATCCCTTCCGGGAGTCAACAAGCCAGAACGAAACTTCTGCTTCCGGCAATCAGGCAACGTGTGCTGATTGAAAAGAAGTGTTTGGCAGTTGATAAGACCTGCAAGACAGCACGACTGAAATCGGCTAGCGTCTTCGGGCCTCCCTCAGCTCCTTCGCGCTTTTCACAAACATGCAGACGCCACAGCTGTGAGCGCTTAACCGCGCGAACGCGGACGTGTGTCTTACCGCATTGCATCATTGCAAAGCGGCGGGAGAACTGCGCCTTGCTGGCCGTGGCAATACAGGAAACGACGGAAAGGACGGATGAGCCCATGACTTTACCTTCTGAAGCAACTCTTACGGATCGCGAGATGAGCGGTAATCTGATCGCGGAACAGCGCCCCGCAGTTTGGGCCGGACCGCTAGGCGTAGCGTGGATCGCCGCCTTCTGCGGCACCGCGGCACAGACGCTGGCTCCCTGGGCAGTGACTGGATTCTTCTCCAGCCTGGCCATCAAAGACCGCCTGCTCTCGCGCCTGGGATGGCTTCTGGTGCTGGCTGCTCCGGTCTTTGCCGCCATCGGCCTCATGGATCCGCACACGGCGTTCAACGTAAGCCCGTGGATCAAGCCCATCAAGTTCTCGATCTCGTTCGCAACATTCACCTGGACCGTGGCCCTTTTCCTGACGGCCGTCCGCATTCCCGGCTGGCAACGCCGTTTGGTCAGGCGCGTAATGGTTTCCAGCATCGTGGCTGAAATGCTATGTTTGGCCGCGCAAGCCTGGCGCAACGTGCCCGTGGGCTCCGGCGACTTCACTGATTATCTATTGCAGCAAGGCACCACCATTATGGTGAGCCTGAACACGCTGGTCACCGTTTGGTTGATGCTGGTGTTCTGCGGTAAGCGCGAGCGCATCAAACTGGCGGACTACGCACAAATCATCGCTATCCGTCTCAGCATCGCGATCTTTCTGGTGGGCAACGCCGTAGGCGGATACATGCTGGCACGCGGCGCACACACCGTGGGTGCAACCGACGGCGGTCCCGGACTTCCCTTTGTGAACTGGAGCACGGTGGGCGGCGACCTGCGCATCGCGCACTTCATCGCTATCCATGCAATCCAGATTGTGCCCTTGTTTGCTTATATTCTCTGGCAGATGACGCCGCGCCCTGCCATCCGGCAGCGCAGCCTTGCCGTATACGCAGTGGCGGCACTGGTCGTACTGGCTGTGGGCGGAACCTTCCTGCAAGCCATGGCGGCACAACCTTTCATGACTTTTGGACGGTAAGACGAAACACGCACACCAACGACCCTACGACCTATTACGTATGACGCAAGAACCCTGAACGCGACGAGCAACTAAAGCCAAAGATCGCCAAAGGAAAGATCGACGCAAAGAAAGACACACGAAACAAAGAACGGCGAAAAGCAAGAAGATAAACCTTAAGCGGCACGCTGAGATTGCCCGATTCCAGCTTGCCGCTTTTTTCTCGCCGCCGTAGATTCGGGCACGCCTCCTTGTCGCCAGCGATATAATCTCCTGTTCCCCGGAACCTTGCCGTAAGTCCGCGTCCGAAGGAGATTGCACATGAAACGTCTGCGCTTATTGTCTTTGGTCCTGGTCATGATTTGCGCAATTTCCCTTTCCGGCTGCATGCACGGAGGACGGACCCATGAAGGCACTTTCAGCCGCGAATTGAGCGTCTCCGGAACCACCACACTGGATCTGCAATCCGGTGCAGGAGGCGTCACGGTGCGGCCTGGCGCTGACAACAAAGTGAGCATCTTCGCGCGAATTCGCGCTCGCGGCATACTTGTGGGCATGAGTGGCGAAGAAAAGGTCAAACGCATCCAGGACAACCCGCCAATCTCGCAGGAAGGCAATACGATTCGTGTGGGACGCATCAACGATTTTGAACTCCACAAGAATGTTTTGATCGATTACGAAATTACCTTGCCGGCGGATTCACAGGTCACCATTGTTACCGGCGCCGGCAATGTAAACGTGCGGGGCGTCAAGGGAGCGGTACGCGCGACGACCGGCGCGGGCGGAATTGACTGCCAGGACCTCTCCGATGACGTCCGTCTGGAAACCGGGGCCGGCAATATTATTGCGCACGGCATCCGCGGACGGCTGGACGCCAGTTCCGGGGCCGGCTCCATCAAAGCTTCCGGCGATCCTAAAAAAGATTGGCGGCTCAACGTGGGCGCCGGTTCCATCCAAATCCAGGTGCCCGGCAACGCGTCATTCGAACTGGACGCCTCGACCGGATTTGGCAAAATCAACTTAAGTTCAGATATCGGTATCAAGAATTCTTCCAAGACCGCCACACAACTGCGCGGCACCGTGGGCAATGGCGGGCCGGCGTTGCATGTAAACAACGGAGCCGGAAGCATTGATATCTCCCGCGGTGCGGGAACCAACTAGCCCGGCTAAGCCACACTCGCTGGGACGAACGCAAGTCTGAACCGCGAGATGTTTTCCCTGCAATTCAGGCGGCGCAAGCTGCCTGCTCCTAGGCATTCGCAATTCCCTGCCAGCATTGATCTTCTGCTTGCGGCATGTTATAAAAACAAGTTCCCCGGAGCCTGTCTGGACGTGTATAGGCACCTTCAGCCCGGTTCCGCGGACATCCGACGCGGCCAAACCTCAACCACGGTTCTTGATGTGGAAGCGCGTTTCCGGAAATGCCAGATTAGGCGTTTTAGTAAATCTAAACCCCCAATTTCTGACTCTATCTTTTGGAGGAATCATATGCACAGCTGGCTCTCTACGGGCCTGATGGAGCGTGTAATCTCCGCTCGCCGGATTCTCGCGCTGGTGGCCCTGTTCGTTTTTGTCGCGCTCTCCGTTCTTATGCCCGTCTCGACCCACGGGCAATCTGCAACCACTCAACCGGCCCCCGCGGCCGCTGCTCCCGCAACCACCAGTCCGGCTGCTTCTGCGGCAACGGAGATGGCTCCAGCGGCTAAACCCGCGCCCAAGACCGAAGCCGGTGGTGAAGACAAGCTCGTTTTGCCGGACCTGAAAGACGCCAACCTGGCTTCGTTTAAAGGTATGACCGGATACAACTTGTTGCTGTTCGGATTGATTTTCTGTGCTCTGGGAGGCGTCTTCGGCATGGTGATCTACATGCAACTGAAGAACGCGCCGGTCCATAAGGCGATGCTCGAGATCTCCGAGCTGATCTACGAAACCTGCAAAACCTATCTGGTTACGCAGGGCAAGTTCATTTTGATCCTGGAAGCGTTCATTGCCGCCGTTATCGTGCTGTACTTCGGCTTCCTGCAGCACAATGACGCGTTCCGCGTAATCGTCATTCTGCTGTTCAGTCTAGTGGGCATCGCAGGCAGCTATGGCGTAGCGTGGTTCGGCATTCGCGTCAACACCTTCGCCAACTCGCGCACCGCCTTTGCCGGACTCAAAGGCAAGCCGTATCCGATTTACGCGATTCCACTCAAGGCCGGTATGAGCATTGGCATGATGCTCATCAGCGTTGAGCTGGTGATCATGCTTTGCATTCTGTTGTTCATCCCCGGCAACCTGGCCGGCGCCTGCTTTATCGGATTCGCGATTGGCGAATCGCTCGGCGCGGCTGCCCTGCGTATTGCCGGCGGCATCTTCACCAAAATCGCCGACATCGGCTCTGACTTGATGAAGATCGTCTTCAAGATCAAGGAAGACGATGCCCGCAACCCTGGCGTGATCGCCGATTGCACGGGCGACAATGCCGGCGACTCGGTTGGTCCCAGCGCTGACGGTTTTGAGACGTACGGCGTGACCGGCGTGGCCCTGATCACCTTCATCCTGCTGGCGGTGAAAGACCCGACCATCCAGGTGCAGCTGCTGGTCTGGCTCTTTGTCATGCGCATCATGATGCTGGTTTCCAGCGCGTTCTCGTACTTTGCCAACGAAGCTTTCGCGAAGAGCAAATACGCCAACGCCGACCACATGAACTTTGAAGCGCCCCTGACCTCACTGGTCTGGATCACTTCCATTGTTTCCATGATTCTCACCTTCATTGTTTCCAAGCTGATCATTCCCACGCTGGGCGGCAATGACACGTTGTGGTGGAAGCTTTCGGCCATCATCTCCTGCGGCACACTGGCCGGAGCCGTCATCCCTGAGTTGGTAAAAGTCTTCACCTCCACGGAATCCACGCACACCAAGGAAGTGGTTACGTCGTCAAAAGAAGGCGGCGCGTCACTGAACATTCTTTCTGGCCTCGTGGCTGGTAACTTCTCGGCTTTCTGGCTGGGCATCAGCATCGTGGCCCTGATGGGCATCGGTTACTTCATCAGCGGCCACGGACTCAATGGGCAGTACAACGGCGCCGCACTGATGCTCGCCCCCGCGGTCTTTGCCTTCGGTCTGGTGGCGTTCGGATTCCTGGGCATGGGCCCGGTCACCATCGCCGTGGACTCCTACGGCCCGGTCACTGACAACGCGCAGTCCGTCTACGAACTGTCGTTGATCGAAAACGTTCCCAACGTTGCTGCCGACATCAAGAAGAACTTCGGCTTTGACGTGAACTTTGGCCGCGCCAAGGACTTGCTCGAAGAAAATGACGGCGCCGGCAATACGTTTAAAGCTACGGCCAAGCCAGTACTGATCGGCACGGCCGTAGTGGGCGCAACCACCATGATCTTCTCCATCATGATGAACCTCACTGACGGGTTGAAGACGAACACGGAAAACCTCTCGCTGTTGCATGCTCCGTTCGTACTGGGTCTCATCACCGGTGGCGCGGTCATTTACTGGTTCACCGGCGCTTCCATTCAGGCCGTAACCACCGGCGCTTATCGTGCGGTGGAATTCATCAAGAAGAACATCAAGCTGGAAGGCGTGGAGAAAGCGTCGGTTGAAGACAGCAAGAAGGTCGTGGAGATCTGTACCAAGTATGCCCAAAAAGGCATGTTTAACATCTTCCTGACCGTGTTCTTCATCACGCTGGCTTTTGCCTTCGTCGAACCTTTCTTCTTTATCGGCTACCTGATCTCCATCGCGGTCTTCGGCTTGTACCAGGCCATCTTCATGGCCAATGCCGGCGGCGCGTGGGACAACGCCAAGAAGATCGTGGAAGTGGAATTGAAGATGAAGGGCACGCCGCTGCATGATGCCACCGTAGTCGGTGACACCGTGGGCGATCCGTTCAAGGACACGTCGTCCGTGGCCCTGAACCCGATCATCAAATTCACCACGCTGTTCGGCCTGCTGGCCGTGCAACTGGCGGTGAAGATGACCAGCGAAAACGGATCCAACTTCACTAACATCCTGTCTGTGGTTTTCTTCCTGGTGGCCGTGACCTTTGTGTGGCGTTCGTTCTACGCCATGCGCATCGGCGGTCAGACAGAGTCGTAAGTTCACTTACAGTTCGATAAAAAGGCGGGCTTTGCGGCCCGCCTTTTTTATCGCCATTTCATAGAAGTCCAAAACCTTGAAGCGCCGGAAGAAAGGAGTAGGAGGAAAGGAGTAATCGGAGGAAATTAAAAGGTCGCAACTGACGTTGCTTCGTCAGGCCGATTTACGCCGACCTTGCTTCCTAGTCCTCCGTTGCCTCCTTTCCTCCGTGTTTCAAAGACTTGTGTGCCCGTTTTCGTTGCCGCTTTAGTGCTGCTGTTCCTGAATCGTGCGCGGAACTGGTTCAACCCGCTGCGGAGGCCCGATAGCTTCCTTCATCTTCTCCCGTATCTTTTTCGCCAGTTTTTCTACTTCATCTGCTTTGCGCACCACGTCAAGTGAGAGCATGTTCTCGTTGCTTTTGTCCACGGACTCTTTCAGTTCCGTGGCCAGTTGCAGAAGTTTGTCAGTGTCCGTTTTTATGTTCTGCTGGCGCTTCTTGTTGGCTTCGCGGGCCTGTTTCTCCATCATTTCCTGTTCGGCCTGCGACGTAGGCCGCTGGTTAAATTGTGGCGTTGCGGCGGTAGCCATGCGATAGGCCGCGCCTGCTACAACCAAGCATATGACTGGAATTAAGACGGATGTTTTCAACACGCTGTCCCTCGCTGCCCTGACTCTTGGTTTTAATAAACTCAAGGTCTAATAAACTCTTGGCCTCGTCTGATGAACACTTGGGTTTTATGGCTCGATTATAAACATTTAACGTCGGCTATAATCCGACGGTTGGCGAAGCAAAACGTTATCGCCAGAACCGGACGCGAAAGCAAAATCCGCTAACTCGAAGACTTCTCTGGAGGAAACCAAAATGGACCTGGGACTCAAAGGACGCGGAGTGATCGTGGCTGCATCCAGCCAGGGAATCGGCCTGGCCACGGCGG
>JANXPR010000057.1 GCA_025357215.1 Acidobacteriaceae bacterium
AACCCGCTCTACCGCTGGGATGTGCTGGCGCGCGAGAATTACGACTGGTGGGTTCGCCGCATGTCATGGATTTTGAAATTCTGTGACTTCGTGCGGCTGGACCACTTCCGCGGTTTTGAAAGCTATTGGGAAATTCCCGCGTCCGAGCCCACGGCCATTAACGGGCATTGGGTTCCGGGACCCAAAGACGATCTGTTCCGCGTGTTGCGCGAACGCCTGGGCGATCTGCCGTTTATTGCCGAGGACCTGGGAGTGATCACGCCGGAAGTGAATGCGCTACGGGACCGGCTCGGCGTGCCGGGAATGAAAGTCCTGCAATTTGGTTTTGGCGATCCCGGGGCGCACATTTATCTTCCGCACAACTTTGGTCCCAACTGCGTGGTCTATTCCGGCACGCACGACAATGACACTACCGTGGGCTGGTGGCAGTCCGGCGCCAGCGCGGAAGAGAAACGGCATGCGGCGGAATATTTTGGCCATCCGCCGGACGGTATTAACTGGGCGATGATCCGCGCGGCGTTTTCGTCGGTGGCGCGCATGGCGCTGGTGCCTGTGCAGGACGTGCTCAGCCTGGGCAGCGAAGCACGCATGAACATTCCTTCCCGTCCTGACGGCAATTGGGGATGGCGGCTGGAACCCGGCATGCTCACCAACGAACTGGCCGACAAACTTGCCGCGCTGGCCACCGTGTGCGACCGCGTTCCGCAAGTTCCGGCGAGCAAGCAGAGCATGGGACATGAAGAGTTTGCAGCGTAGATGTTACAGATGAATTTGAAGTGATCCACAGAGCCTTGGATTTCTGCGAATCCTAACCCTGTCATCCTGAGAGGCGCGGGCGCTGTGTTGAGGCGCCGCGAAGTCGAAGGATCCCGAGGATGCTGATTCTACGATTGCAGATTCAGGGAGTTCTCGCGATTCATTGAATCGCGAAGCCGTGAGTTGAATGCGTTCTCGGGAGAACTCCCTGACGCTCCTTCGTTTGACTTAATATTGTCGGGATACTTCGACTTGCTCTCGCTTCGCAAAGCTTGCTCGAGCGGCGCTCAGCATGACAGATTTTGAAAGTTTTGTTGATCGCCAAGTTCCTGCTGGTTCTCGACACTGATTGGCAGCGCTTTTCTCAAGTGCGACAATGATCGTCTAGTGAAAATACCAACGATACAGACGGCTAAATGAGAATTCGAGACGCCGCTTTGCGGCTGGCCATGACATTTCTGATCACACTTTCGGTGTCCGGCGCGCGTGCGCAGTCGGCGCAACCAAACAAGCGCGCACGAACGCCGGAGTACACCTTCAAGGTTGTACACATCTATCCGCATGACACCGGCGCTTACACCCAGGGACTGGTGTATCTGAACGGATTTCTCTACGAGGGCACCGGGCAGAATGGGCGGTCGTCGCTGCGCAAAGTTCGTATCGAGACGGGCGAAGTGCTGCAGCGGGTGGACTTGTCGCCGGAATATTTTGGCGAAGGCATCGCCATACTGAGAAACGAAGTCGTGCAGTTGACCTGGCAATCGCAAAAAGGATTTGTTTATAGCTTGAATGGCTTCAAGCCGCTGCGCGAGTTTTCCTACACCGGAGAAGGCTGGGGACTGGCCACTTACGGCGACGACTTTGTCATGAGCGACGGTTCTTCAGAAATCCGCGTACTCAATGGACGTACGCTCAAAGAAAAGCGGCGCATCAAAGTCCGCGACGGCGATGTGCCCGTGTTGCGCCTGAACGAACTGGAAATGGTGGAAGGCGAAATCTTTGCCAATGTCTGGCAGACCGACCGCATAGCGCGCATTTCTCCGGCGACGGGCAAAGTGCTCGGCTGGATCGACCTGAAAGGCTTGCTTAGCCCGATGTACCAATTGCAACGCGACGCGGTGCTCAACGGCATCGCTTATGACGCGACCGGTAAACGACTGTTCGTGACCGGAAAGCTGTGGCCGAGTATTTTTGAGATACAACTGGTTCGTAAAGATCATTGAGGCGGTGCCGATTACGTTCGGCACTCGGGCCTGCTTTACTAATTCCCTTGGAAAATTGACAATTGAAGTTTGGAAAGAAGGAGCCACTGACAAGCCATGCCTGTGACTGGTGAATTGATTCGCATGATGAACTACGTTGACGATATTGCCGCTACCCTGCGCCGCGTGCAGCTGGGTGTTTCCACCATGAGTGAAGAAGAGAAGAAGCGCCTGGCCGACTACATGCGCAAGGCCGAACCGAACTACCTGAAGATGGTGGAAAGCCTGGAGACCAAGTAGACCTCATGGCTGAAATCAAAACCGTAGCCGTCATCGGCGCCGGGATCATGGGCCGGGGCATTGCGCACGTGGCCGCGCTGGGCGGCTATCGCACCATATTGGAAGACATTCTTCCGGCGAGCCTGCGCAAAGCCGAAGGCGAAATCCGTACTAACCTCGATAAAGCCATTGAGCTGGGCAAGATATCCAAGCCCGACGCGGACGCCGCGTTCGGCCGCCTGGAATACGCCGGCAGCGTGGAAGAAGCCGCGCGCGAAGCCGACCTGGTGATTGAAGCCGTGCCGGAAGAGATGGAGTCAAAGATTGAGATCTTTACTCTGCTGGATAAGATTTGCCGTCCGGGGACGATCCTGGCGTCGAACACATCGTCCCTCAGTGTCACGGAGATCGCGTCGGTAACGTACCGGGCGAAGAAAATCCTGGGCATGCACTTCTTTAATCCCGTGCACAAAATGAAATTGCTGGAAGTGGTGCGCGCGCTGGAGACCGACGACGAGACGGTTGCCGCCGTGGCCGAAGTCGGCAAGCGCATGGGCAAGGAAGTGGTGGTGATCAAGGAAGCGCCGGGCTTCATCACCAGCCGCATCAATGCGATGATCGGCAATGAAGCTTTTTACATGCTGCAAGAAGGCATCGCGTCAGCGGCGGACATCGACAAAGCTTTAAAGCTCGGACTGAACCATCCCATGGGGCCGTTTGAACTGGTGGACCTTGTGGGACTGGACACGCGGTTGCACATCCTCGAATACCTGCACAAATCTCTGGGAGAAAAATTCCGGCCATCACCGCTGCTCGTCCAGTACGTAAAGGCTGGACGCTTGGGACGCAAGTCCGGTAAAGGCGTGTTTGATTATCCCGAGCAAGCGAAGAAGACCTAACCACAGAGGTCACAGAGAAACACAGAGCAGGAAGTCAAATATGGTTAAGCCGCGAAGCCGACTCGCGCGCTGAGCGGCACTTAAACAAGTGCTGACAAACGCCTGGGGAAAACCTGACTTGTCGAGCGGGTTGGAGCGCAGCGACAAAAAGACAGAAAACCCCTCGGCGGTTCCCGATGGTCAGTCAGGAACCGATCTCTGGAGGTTATTCTGGGTCAGGCTTACCCGAGGGGAGGGAACACCTGGCGTACAAAAAACCAAGCTTGAGCGAGTGCTTACTTGTTCATCGAAAAGTCGCTATTTCTTTTCGGAATCGTCAGACGGGCCAACTTCTTTCAATGCGTCCTTGAACCCGCGGATGCCGTCGCCCAGGCCCTTACCCAATCCGGCGAGCTTGCTCGGCCCGAAAAATAGAAGTGCAATGATCAGAATCACAACCAAGTGCATCGGCTGGAAAATACCTTCAAACATTTGTGTTGCCTCCAGAAGTTTTTTGAATATTTGGTGGGACTTGAAAATCTTGACCGCCCGAACCCAAAAGAAGTATCGCTGAGCATGGTTACGAGTTAATTAGAGCGAGATTAGATTTATTAATCACAAAGTAACTAGAGGAATGTACTGTGGGGAGGAAAGCACAAAGGCGAGGGCCTGAGTGCAATGTTCTCGATGAAACTCCCTGAATCGGCATGGATGGCGTAAGCATCCTCGGGGTCCTTCGACTCGCTCTCATCGCTATTACAGCGACTCGAACTCGCTCAGGATGACAGGGTTCGACGGCTTGGATTCTGGACCGAAAACAAAATGGCCGCGGAGAATTTCTCCACGGCCATTTCTAATTGCGTGAGCTAAATTGCTCGCTCAGTTTCCCGCTGGCTTGGCGTTCGGACTCATACGCATGGGCAAGCGACCGTCGGCGCCGCTGGTGAGGGCGAGAAAGTCCTTGTCGGCGATGAGCGATGCGAACACGGCGTCCACGCGCGCTTCCATCATTTCCTTGCTGCGGACGGCTTCATACCGCTCATAAGTAAAGAAGTGACGCTTAAGCAGGTCGAGCGCTTTCTGTTTCTCTCCGGCCTGGGCGTAGATAGCGGCCAGGTTGTAAGAAGCAGGCAGCAGCTTTTCGTTTTCCCGAGCGATCTTCAAGGCTTCGTCGGCGTGTCCGTTGCCGGCCATGAACGCGGCGGCAAAGATCAGGTTGTACGGGTCTTTCGGATCGAGCTTGAGTGCGGCTTTGGTGTAAGAGTCAGCTTTGGCGGTGTCGCCTTCACTGTTCCAATAGACGGCCAGGTTGCGGTACGCAAGCGCCAGAGGAAATTCCTGGACGGAGGCTTCCATCAGCGACAGACCTTTTGCGAAGTCGCCTTCATGGATGGTCATCTTGCCGAGTCCATGCATGGCGACGGCGCGTGACATGGGATCGGCGGGCATGGCCAGGATGGCTTCAAAAGTCGTGCGGGCCTTGGCCCAGTCGCCAATATGATGGCGATAGAGTTCCGCCAGGAAGCGCAGCGGCGTTGGGTCAGCCGGATCAAGCTGGTGCGCCGCTTGATACAGCTTTTCGGAGTCGAGATACTTGGAAGCGTTTTCTGCTTTCAATCCGGCGCTCAGGGTCTTCTGGATCTGCGCGGTCACGGCACGATCAAAGTTGGGTGAATCCGGCACTTCGGCCACTTCCACGCCCAGCTTCTTCAATTCTTTTTGCGCATCCTTGGCGCGCTTGGGGAACATGCATTTCTGGTCATACACGGAACGCAGTTCCTGGATGGCGGTCTGGTTGTCGCCGGCTTTGGCTTTGGCCTTG
>JANXPR010000566.1 GCA_025357215.1 Acidobacteriaceae bacterium
CCCGGAGCCGTGCGCATCGGCGGCACTGAAATTGTCGTAGCCGCTGGACCCTGCTCGGTGGAAACGCCCGAGCAGATTGGCCTGATCGCCGATCGCGTGGCGAAGGCCGGCGCCAAGATTCTTCGCGGAGGCGCGTTCAAGCCGCGCAGTTCTCCGTACTCTTTTCAAGGCATGGGCGAAGAAGGCTTGAAGTTGTTGCGCGAAGCGGCGGACAAATTCGGCATGCTGGTCGTAAGCGAAGTGATGGAGATCGCGCAGATCCCCATGATGCTGCCGTACGTGGACTTGTTGCAGGTGGGTGCGCGCAACATGCAAAACTTTAACCTTCTGCGCGAGTTGGGAAAAGTCCGCAAGCCCGTGCTGCTGAAGCGGGGCATCGCCGCAACCATCGAAGAACTTCTGTTGTCCGCTGAATACCTGCTGGCCGGCGGCAACTATGACGTGATCCTGTGCGAGCGCGGCATTCGCACCTTTGAAACCTACACGCGCAACACCATGGATATTTCCGCCGTCCCCATTGTGAAAAAACTTTCGCACCTGCCCATGATGGCTGATCCTTCGCACGGCACCGGACGCCGCGACCAGGTGGCGCCGATGGGACGCGCGGCCATCGCCGCCGGAGCCGACGGTTTGCTGATTGAAGTCCACAACTGCCCGGACAAAGCGCTTTCTGACGGCGCACAGTCTCTCTACCCCGATCAATTTGCCGAACTCATGGGCCAAATTCGCGTAATTGCTCCCGCCGTAGGCCGCAGAGTCGGTTAGAATCTTTCCCAACGTGCATAGGGTGCGGCGATTGGCGCCGCACGGTCCCAGCAACGGACTTGAGATGGAGCCCTCAAGCCGCTGAATAAGGTCAAGGCTGTTTAAAAATCCTTGTGTGGTGCGGCACCTGTTGGGGGTAGTGTGTCTCAAGGAAACATGCCTTTCAAGCAAATCACCATCATCGGCACGGGGCTGATCGGCGGATCGTTCGGCCTGGCCGTAAAGGCCGCGGGATACGCGGGCCGCATCGTCGGTTGCGACCGCCAGGCCGTGCTCGATCGCGCGCGTTCCATGCGGGCCATTGATCTGGGCACGGAAGATGCGGTGGAAGCCGTGCAAGGCAGCGACCTCATCGTGCTGGCCACGCCCGTGGGCAGCATCATTGATTTTGTGGAACGCATTGGTCCCGTCGCGTCGCCCGGCGCGCTCATTACCGATGTGGGCAGCACCAAGAAAGAAATTCTCGATCGCGCAAAATCTGTTTTTGGCGGCCAGACTCCGGTGCGCTTTCTCGCCGGACATCCCATGGCCGGCAAGGAACATGGCGGACTGGAAAATGCCGACGCCAAGTTGTTCGTCAACGCCGTGTGGCTGCTGATTCCGCAAGCCGGACAAGACCTGGAAAGCGGACGCGTCCGCGAGTATCGCGACCTGCTGGAACAAATTGGCGCGCGCGTGGTCATGATGGACGCCGAACGGCATGACCGCCTCTGCGCGTGGATCAGCCACTTGCCGCAGATGATTTCCACCGCGCTGGCGGCAACGCTCGTCGATGAATTTACTGACGCCGATCTGTTGGCCATTGGCGGCCGCGCCTTGCGCGAGATGACGCGCATTTCGTCCAGCCCGTATTCCATGTGGCGCGACATCGCGTACACCAACGCCGGCAACATCGCAGACGCCTTGCACCAGTTGGAACAGCGGCTGGCGCACGTCCGCGAGAACCTGCGGTCGCCGCAACTGCGCGATGAATTTGTAAAAGCCAACAGCTTCCGGCTCCAGAAAAAAGACGCGGCGCACACCGTGCTCGTCGTCCCGGGATGGCAGAATTCCGCTCCGGAACACTGGCAGAGCCAATGGGAAAACCAGAACCCGATCTTTTTGCGCGTCCAGCAAGCCGACTGGAATACGCCGCAACGCAGCGCCTGGCTGCACCGGATCACCGAAGACGTAAAGCGCGCGCCCGGACCGATTGTGTTTGCCGCGCACAGCCTGGGCTGCATGGCCATCGCCCACTGGGCCGCCGCTGAGCCGGAGCTGACCAGCAAGATCAAAGGCGCACTGCTCGTCGCTCCGGCGGACGTTGACCGCAAGGAATCTCCGCGCGAGCTTGCGGACTTTGCGCCTGTCCCACGGGAGCTTCTGCCGTTTCCGACGATTGTTGTCTCCAGCAATAACGATCCGTACCTTTCCGTTGACCGCGCGCGGGAAATCTCGCGCGCCTGGGGTAGCCGCTTTGTGTCGATTGGCGCCGCAGGGCACGTCAACGGCGACTCCGGTCTGGGCGACTGGCCAGAAGGGAAACGGTTGTTAAGGTTGTTAATCGAAGGAGAGTGAGTCATCGAATCACCCGATCCTCTCCCCCTCCCCGTCCATCCCAAGGTCTAAAGGACTTACACGTCCCATCCCAATCGATTTTGACTGTGGAGCGCAGCCGCCCTCGGCTGCGTCTGGCATCTGATCATGCTCGACGCCGTGCG
>JANXPR010000452.1 GCA_025357215.1 Acidobacteriaceae bacterium
CGAAGTCGAAGTAGACGAAACCTTCATCGGCGGCAAGGCGCGGAACATGCACGTATCTGAGCGCAAGCGCCGCATCACTGGCACTGGCGGAAAAGACAAGACTGCCGTTATGGGCATCTTGGAACGTGGCGGCAAGGTTCGCGCTACCGTGGTTTCCAATCGCCGCAAAAAAGTATTGCAAGAGGAAGTCCGCAAACATGTAACCGTTGGCGCGGCTCTCTATACCGATGCCCTGCTCTCGTATGAAGGTCTGGCCAGCGATTATGCGCACCAAGTCATAGACCATGCCACTCAGTATGTGGACGGTCGTGTACACACCAACGGCCTTGAGAACTTCTGGTCGTTGCTCAAGCGCGGGATTTCTGGAACCTACGTTAGCGTGGAACCGTTTCACTTGTTTCGTTACCTTGATGAGCAGATGTTCCGTTTCAACAATCGCGAGTTCCTTGATGATGCTGGCCGTTTCAATCTGGCCGTATCGCAGATCATTGGTAAGCGCCTGACCTTTGCCGAACTCACTGGCAAGTCAGGCCGACCCACGATTCACTAAACCTTGGAGTCGGAAGCGGGGGAAGCGGGCGAAGTCTTAGCCCGCTTTTTCTGCGCTCGCTTTCTCCGCCAATCTTCGTCGCGTTTCTTAATTTCCTCATGGGACACAGAAAGCAGAGTTCGCACCACTGAATCGAATTTGGCAGCCTCACTCGGATTAGGGTTTTGCTTCATTTGATGTTTTCACTTTCTTCATGCTTTCCGCACAACGTTCCAGCATCGGCCTATCAGCGAAAGCGATGTTGCAGACCCACACCTTTTCAATAGCGGGATTGGGTTGCGCCACCAGTGCCGCGAATAACCGCTCATGGTCGTAGCTTTCGTTCAAGAATTTCTTCCCGCCTTCCCTCCGAATCAGCGAGGAGGTTAAATCCGCCGCCTGAAGCAAGAACAAGTATTCGTCATCGGCGAAGCATAGGCCTTTGAGTTTTTCTCGCGCACCTGGATATACCAGTTTTACTCGGCGATATAGTTTGTACATCGGCTCTGCCATTTGTTCTTCATCGTCACAGATGAAAGTTATCTTGTCATCCGGAGAAGTTAACTCTAGTATCTCCATCCACAACGCGCAAGAAAGCTGTAAAGAACGGGTCGTTCCCAAGTACCTGATGGTAATGAGAGGGGAGATTAGAAAAAGCGTTAACGTCCAAGGCAATTCCCACAATTGCTTGAAGATGAGTTCGTATGCAGGCGATGAACGGCAGCAACGCATCGCCCCTCGCCTCTATGCCCAAAGCTGGGTTCTTTTCGCTCAAAGGACGGTTATGGCGCAACGCTTCTTTCATCGTTAGCGATTCGAGTCCATTTACATATAAACACCTCGCCCATTCCTTAGAGAACGCTTGAATCTCTGCGGCTGGACAAGCGACTCCGCCGAATGAAATGACGGCATGATCTTTAAACTTCCCGCTTTCATCGAAAACGGCTGTAATCGTCACCATCAACTCAACTCCATTTGGCATCAGCCACGGGATTCCGAGACTCTGTTCCTCGAAGGGGATACTCAAGATGCACCCCCGCCCCGGCAATCATCCGCTTGACCCTCGGTCGAGTCAAGTAATTTATTGCCCAATTTTGGGGATGCGCCGGGGTGCGGCCTTGTCCGCAGATTTTAAATTTCTCAAGAAAAGTTACTCCGGGAGAGTTTCACATGCATGCCACCGATACCACGCCGTTTGTCTCCGCCAAGAACAAACTCACCAAGACAGCGGGCGTTTATAGTCTCCTAGCTGCACTGCTGCTGGTTCTGACACTGATCGCGCCGTTGAGCGCGCAGGCCCAGTCCAACTACGTTTACGTGCATAACCAGAGCGCAGCCAGCTCCATCTCGGCATTCTCGGTTTCGCCAACCGGTACTCTCACCGCCGTGGCAGGTTCGCCCTACTCCACCGGTGGCGCGGGCGCCACCACCAACTGCTTTGGTCTGGACCAGATGACCATCAGCGCGGCCAGCAATCTTCTTTTTGTGGCCAACGGTGGTGACCAGACGATCAGTGTGTTCTCCATCAATCCTGCGAGCGGCGCTCTTACGGCGGCTCCGGGATCTCCGGTCGCTTCCGGCCTCACGCTCGATAGCTGCGGCGGGATTTCCGTTGCCGCCACTCCTGATGGCAAGTACCTGATGGCTTCCGCCAACGGACAGATTCAGACCTACAGCGTTGCCGCCAGCGGCGCGCTTACGGCTGGTTCCCTGGCTATCGGATTACCTGCGCCCATGGTCGGGCTGAAGATTTCCGCCAATGGATCTTACTTGGCCAGCGCCAACGGAACCGGTGTGGCGATGATGTCGATTAACCTCGATGGCTCGCTGACGCCCGTAGCCGGATCGCCTTTCCCAGCCGGTGGAACCGGTTCGCTCGCCGGACTCGACTTCAACAGCTGCAGCAGCACACGTCTTTTTGGCGGCGAAGCTTCCTTGGACGCTGCAATTTCTGACGCGTGGACCGTTTCCGCATCGGGCAGCTTGACCGCTGCTCCTGGCAGCCCTTATGTCAGCGCGCCGGGCGGCGCCCTCGCTGGTTCCAGCCTCGTGATGCTCAGCTCTGACAATGCGACTTTGTTTGAGAGTGATCAGCTCACCAACAACATCCGTTCCTTCTCGGTCCAGGCGGATGGCAGCCTGAGCAGCATTTCGACCTTTGACGGTCTGCGCAGCCTGCATACCCCCGTGGGTATGGCGTCAGACGCGTCCGGCGCACTGCTGTATGTGGCCGACGATTTGTTCGGCGTGGCTGTTCTTAGTATCAACGCGGACGGAAGCTTGTCTGCATTGACCGATAACGCGATTGACCAAGCCAATGAGATTCAGGGCGTGGCCGCGTATCCGGCCCGCACTTGCACGTCTGGCGATCTCGATCTGACGACAATCCCCATGACCGCGGCGCCTTCACCCGTGGGGCCGAGCGCCAATATCACCTACACCATCACCGTCATCAACAACGGTCCGGGCGCAACTTCAGCCAACATCGTTGACAACCTGCCGGATTCAACATCGTTTGTTTCTTGCGCGGCCACGGGCGGCGGCGTTTGCGGAACGGTGCCCGGTGTGATTGCCCCGAACCGCCGCTGATCACTTTTGCCTCGCTGCCGGTGGGCGCTCCTCAGACCATTACACTGGTGGCGCAAACCAACAGCAACGTGCTGAACGGCGACATCATCACCAACACGGCATCCATCGGCAACAAGTCCATGGTTGACACCAACCCGGCCAACGACTCAACGAGCGCTAGCGTTACCGTGACCGCTCCTTTGGTTGCAACCAACCTGGTGGCTCCCGCGGTGGAAGTCGGCAACTTCGATGGCAGCGGAAGAATCACCCTGACCGCCACCCTCACCGATACTCATAGTTTCCCGGTTGCCGGAAAGCTCATCACCTTCAGCATTCCTTCACTGGGCATGACCGCTTCGGCGACAACCAACGCCAGCGGCGTGGCTACGGCGGCAAACCTGTTGCTGAGTTCCGTTAAACCCGGCATCACGGCGG
>JANXPR010000453.1 GCA_025357215.1 Acidobacteriaceae bacterium
CGCGCGTATTTAAGCCTGCCTACAGAATTCTAATCGCTGTGTTGCTGCTTGCTTCCACGGCCCTGCCGCAGAAGGCGCTTTCGCCGGAACAGAAGACTGCGCGTTATTTTGAGTCGGTGCGCAACCAGCCTTCACTGCTGATGGACTTCCTGAAGCAGATGCCTAAAGGCGCTGACTTGCACAACCATCTCTCCGGGGCGATTTACGCGGAGAGCTTTGTGAAATGGGCCGTGCAGGATGGCCTGTGTATTGATCGCGCGAATTCTGCTTTTGTAGCTCCACCGTGCGACGCCAAAGATCGTCCGCCGGCGAGTACCGCTTACCAGGACCAAGTCTTATACAACCAGCTTTTGGACGCGTTCTCCATGCGCGGATGGTTTCCCGCGCGCGAGTCCGGGCATGACCATTTTTTTGCTACGTTCGGCAAATTCGGCGCGGCCGGTAACGGTCACACCTCGGACATGCTCGCCGAAGTCCGTTCCCGCGCGGCAGCCGATCACGTGCAGTATCTGGAACTGATGTTCACTCCCGACAACGGCGCAGCAGCTGGCTTGGCCCGCAAACTCGGCTGGAATGACGATTTCGTGAAGATGCGCGACCAGCTTCTTGCTGGCGGCATGAACGATATCTTCGCCGAGGTGAGCAAGTCACTCGATCAACTGGAAGCCACGGAAACAACATCCATGCATTGCGGCCAGCCGGATGCTGATCCGGGATGCGGCGTGCAAGCGCGTTATCTCTATCAAGTATTGCGCGGCATTCCCAAAGAGATGGTGTTTGCCCAGATGCTCACCGGTTTTGAAATGGCGACGCGTGATCCGCGTGTTGTTGGTTTGAATATGGTGATGGCTGAGGATTGGTACGTCCCCATTCACGACTTCAACCTGCACATGGAGATGCTGGATTTCCTCCACAAACTCTACCCTAAAGTCCACGTTACTTTGCACGCCGGAGAATTGACGCCGGAAATTGCCGATCCTCAAGAGATGTTCCACATCCGTGCTTCTGTCGAGAAGGGCCACGCCGAGCGCATTGGCCACGGCGTTGACGTAATGCGCGAACCTCGTCCGATCGATCTGCTTAAGAAAATGGCGCATGACCGGATTCTGGTGGAAGTCTGCCTGACGAGTAACGACGTCATCCTGGGCGTGACTGGTACTCACCATCCGTTGCCCATGTATCTGAAATTCGGCGTGCCCGTCGCATTGGCCACTGACGACGAAGGCGTTTCCCGCGGCGACATGACACAGGAATACCAGCGCGCCGCGGAAACTTACCACTTGAGCTATGCCCAGATGAAAAGGTTTGCTCGCGACAGCATCAAGTACAGCTTTTTATCGACGGAAGACAAGGCCAAAGCTGAAGCGACTCTGGAGCAGGCGTTCATCGGGTTCGAACGCAAGTTCTGATGGACAAGTGACGGAACATTCCGCTCCAGGCGGCTCGCCGCCTCAACTTGACAAGCCCAGCTACAATGATCGGGCATTTTAGGCCCAAGTTAAACATCCACCGGCATTTTGCTGCCGCAAAAGGATTTACATGTCACGATATGCAGGACTGATTGGCATTGCGGTTTTGTTGGCGCTGGCCTACCTGTTTTCCACGAACCGTAAGGCCATCCGCATAAAAACCGTTATGTGGGGACTCGGTCTCCAGGTAGTATTTGCCTTTCTGGTTATCTACCGCACGGAAGGCCAGGCGGTGATGAAATTCTGCGGCGCCGGCGTGACTACGTTGCTCTCCTATGCTGCTGAAGGATCGAAGATATTGTTTGGCGATTTGACGGTCGACCAATCGCATGTCGGCAGCTTCTTCGCGTTTCAGGTACTCCCCACCATCATCTTTATATCCGCACTCTTCGCCGTCCTTTATTACTTTGGCGTGATGCAAGTGATCATCAAGGGCATGGCCTGGGTCATGAGCCGGCTGATGGGAATCAGCGGCGCTGAATCCATGGACGTAGCCGCTTCCATTTTCATGGGCCAGACGGAAGCTCCTCTGAGCATCCGCCCGTTGCTGCCCGATTGCACCAAGTCCGAGCTTATGACCATCATGACAGCCGGTATGGCGCACATATCCGGCGGAATCATGGGCGCATACATTCTGGTTGGCGCCAAAGCAGAGCATCTTCTCGCGGCCGTGATCATGACCGCTCCGGGCACGATTTTGATGGCCAAGATGCTGGTTCCTGAAACCGAGCAGCCCAAAACGGCCGGTACCGTTCAGATGTCCGATGAAGACATGCCAAAGGATTCAAATCTGTTGGCTGCGATTGCGCGCGGCACAATTGACGGCGGAAGGTTGGCCTTCAACGTAGGCATTATGCTGATTTCGTTCATCGCGCTCATCGCCTTGTTGAACGGAATCATGGGCGGGATTCATAACCACCTTGCCTGGTTTCCACCAGACATCAGCAACGTTCTGGGATTCCTGTTCCGGCCCGTGGCCTGGATGATCGGCGTGCCTTGGAAGGATTGCGGCGCCGTGGGCAATCTGCTGGGTACGCGCATGGTCATCAATGAGTTCGTGGCCTACATGCAGCTCGGCGGAGAGAAGGCCCTACTGGATCCTCGTTCCTTTACCATCGCTACATTCGCTCTTTGCGGCTTCGCCAACTTCAGTTCCATCGGAATTCAGATCGGCGGCATTGGAGCACTAGCGCCCAGCAAGCGCGACCAGCTGGCCCAACTTGGGATTCGGGCCATGCTGGCCGGCACCATGGCAAATCTGATGTCAGCCTCAATTGTCGGCTTGTTGATGAAGAGCTAACATCACCGACGTTAGACGGCGACCAATCGGCCAAACATCAAGATCAAAGAACCAAAGACTACGAAATAACGAACAACGACCTTAACCCGCCCGTGCCGGCCATCACGGCCCTTGGCGCCGTCTTACGACGAACCCAACCGGAGTTGTACTGTTGGGCAACCCTCCGGCGCCTAATTCCTTTTCATGGCGCCTATCTGCATATTTACAATAAAGGGCAAGCTGTCTATGTAAGGTGGCAACAGCGAGCCCGTCAGCGGTAACTTACATTGCCAACATGGCGTGTTTACTTTCATTGACGTTGGTTTGTATCTGTGGTGTTCTAGAAAGTCGCCACAAAAGTTGAGAAGTAGCAGCCCGGCTGCGCGGACGTATTTTGTTCGCGAGGAGGAATTGTGGAAGCAGACAAGTCGGGAGTCCTGGTGGGTTTGAGCGATCGCGAGCCGGTTCCGGCGCGCAACTCGTTTCGCCAGCTAGGCGTCCGTGTGGACGCATTCCAGATACCTGACGTGATCGCGATTGCGGAGCGCTTGATTAAAGTTCGCGGCCGCGCGCAGTACATATCGTTCGTCGGCATGCACTCCATGACGGAGTCGCAAAGCGACCCGGTGCTCAAGGACGCATTGAACGGCTCGGGACTGGCGGTGGCCGATGGCATGTCCATGGTGTGGCTGGCCCGCTATCATGGCTTCGATTTGGAACGACGCGTTTATGGTCCCGAATTCATGCTGAAATTTTCCGAGGCTACCGTGTCCAAAAGTATTCGCCACTTTTTTTACGGCGGAGCGAAAGGCGTGGCCCAGTCCCTGGCAGAAAACATGCAGCAGAGATTTCCCGGGTTAATCGTTGCGGGATTGTACTCGCCGCCTTTCCGGCCCCTAACGGAAGACGAAGAAAAAGAAGTCGCTAAAAAGATTAAAGATGCCCAGGCAGACATTCTTTGGGTAGGCCTGGGAGCTCCCAAACAGGAAAAATGGATGTACGCCCACACGTATCTCGATGTTCCGGTGATGGCCGGCGTTGGCGCGGCCTTTGACCTGAATACAGGGCGCTTGAAACAAGCGCCAGGATGGATGCAGGAAAACGGGCTGGAATGGTTGTTCCGGCTTTACGCCGAGCCCCGAAGACTGTGGCGGCGTTATCTGCTATTAGGACCGAAGTTTGTTTTCTACGTGCTGGCCGAAATATTGGGACTGCGCAAGTCCAAGTGATCCGCCGTGAGCCTACCGTTTACCCGCGAATCGCGATGTTCAGGCTGATGGTTTCTTGATTTCTGCGAGAGCCACCAACTGATCACCGGCGGGAAAGATTGCAGAATTTTTGGAGGAAGGGAAATGACACGTAAACGCGCGCTCATCACCGGAGTGACCGGACAGGATGGCGCATACCTCTCTGAGCTTCTTCTCAAGAAAGGCTATGAAGTGCATGGTATCAAGCGCCGCTCTTCTTCCTTCAATACCCAGCGCATCGATCATCTGTACCAGGACCCTCACGAACGCGACCGCAAGTTCTTTCTCCATTACGGAGACATGACGGACAGCAGCAGCTTGATCCGGATCGTGCAGCAGGTGCAGCCGGACGAGATTTACAATCTTGCCGCTCAAAGCCACGTGGCCGTCTCGTTTGAAGAACCCGAATACACCGCCGAATCAGACGCCATTGGACCGCTGCGCCTGCTGGAAGCAATTCGCATTCTCGGCTTAAAGGACAAAACGCGTTTTTATCAGGCGTCCAGCTCGGAAATGTTCGGCAAGGTGCAGGAAGTCCCGCAAAAAGAGACCACGCCGTTTTACCCACGGTCGCCTTATGGCGTGGCTAAGTTGTATGCCCACTGGATAACCATTAACTATCGCGAATCCTATGGGTTCTATGCCTGCAACGGTATTCTGTTTAACCATGAATCTCCCATCCGCGGAGAAACCTTTGTTACCCGCAAGATCGTCCGCGGACTTACGCGTATTCACCTGGGATTACAGGATTGTTTATATTTGGGCAATCTAGATGCCTTGCGCGACTGGGGCCATGCCCGGGACTATGTGGAAGCCATCTGGCTGATGTTGCAGCAGGAACAGGCAGAAGACTTTGTGATCGCCACGGGCGTGCAGTATTCAGTTCGTGACTTTGTGGTTGCCGCCGCCGCTCGCTTGGGCATTACGGTCCGTTGGCAAGGGACTGGTACGCGGGAAGAAGGCGTAAACACGAAGACCGGAGCGCGTATCGTGGCCGTGGACGAGCGTTATTTCCGGCCTGCGGAAGTGGAAACGTTGCTGGGCGATTCCTCTAAAGCCCGCGAGAAACTAGGATGGAAACCGGCAAGCGATTTCGCCGCTCTGGTTTCAGAAATGGTGAAAGACGAACTCGAAGTGGCGAACTTTGAGGCGCTGAGTAAAAAAGAAGGATTTGCCATCCCCGGGCATCATGAATAAGTCCGACAAAATCTATGTCGCCGGACACGCCGGGCTGGTCGGTTCGGCCGTAATTCGCCGCCTGAAGGCGATCGGGTTTACCAACATTGTCACGCGTACGCGCGCTCAGCTTGACCTGACGAGCCAGCAGGCCGTCCAGAACTTCTTTGCCGACGAGCTGCCGCAGCATGTGATTCTGGCTGCCGCCAAAGTAGGTGGAATTCTGGCCAATGCGACCTATCCAGCCGATTTCATTCGCGACAATCTGCTGATCCAGACCAATGTGATCCATCAGTCGTACGTGCATGGCGTGGAGCATCTTCTGTTTTTGGGGTCCTCTTGTATTTATCCCAGAGACTGCCCGCAGCCCATGCGCGAAGAGTATTTGTTGACTGGGCCTCTGGAAAAAACAAATTCCGCTTATGCCCTGGCCAAGATTGCCGGCATTGAGATGTGCCACGCGTATAACTCGCAGTATGGCGCCAGGTATCTATGCGTGATGCCAACGAATCTATATGGTCCGGGAGACAATTTTGATCCTGAGCAATCCCACGTGCTGCCGGGAATGATTCGCAAGTTTCATGAGGGCAAGGCCTTCGGCAAGGCGGTGACTCTTTGGGGCACTGGTTCCCCGCGGCGCGAGTTCCTGCACTCGGATGACATGGCAGACGCCTGTCTCTACATCATGGACCGCATCGATGGCGCATTCAAAGAACTTTTCGGCTCAGGTGCGCCGCCGCTCATCAACATCGGCTGCGGTGAGGATATGACGATTCGCGAACTAGCGGATATGATCCGCGAGATCGTCGGCTATCAGGGCAGCGTTCAATGGGATTCCTCCAAGCCTGACGGTACGCCCCGCAAACTTCTTGATACATCTCTTCTGACCCGGTTGGGATGGCAACCAAAGATCCACCTGCGCGAGGGCGTTGCGGACGTTTACGAGTGGTTCAAAAACTCAGCCCTGGCGACCAGCACCAGAGGGTGAGTCCTTCACATCAAACCTTGGGTCTGGGGCATGGGCATGCCTTTCAGAGCTGCAAGGTCGGCTTCAACCATCATGGTAATTAGCTGTTCGAAGTTTACATGGGGTTTCCATCCGAGAACTCTTTCAGCCTTGCCGGCATCGCCGCACAGGTGGTGAGTTTCAGCAGGACGCAGCAGCGCAGGATCGATTTCCACATGCTGCTTCCAATCAAGCCCCGCGCAGCCAAAGGCGGTTTCCAGAAGCTGCTGGACGCTGTGAGTCTTGCCCGTCGCAATCACAAAATCGGTGGCTTCAGAATGTTGCAGCATCATCCACATGGCGCGAACATAGTCGCCGGCAAAACCCCAGTCACGGTGCGCATCAAGATTGCCCATCTTTAGCTTGCGCTTATCCGTGAGGCCTAATTTGATCATTGCCACGTATTTTGTGATCTTACGGGTAACAAAATCGGCGCCTCGACGTGGAGATTCATGGTTGTAGCAGATAGAAGAGCAGCCGAATATCCCATAGTGTTCCCGGTAGTTGCGAATAATGTGGTGTCCAAACACCTTGGCTACACCATACGGACTGCGCGGATGGAAGCACGTTTCCTCGGTCTGTGGACTTTCCGTAACGGCACCGAACATTTCTGAGCTGGAAGCCTGCAAGAACCTGGTCTTGGGGGAATGCGCGCGAATGGACTCCAGCAATCGGACCACGCCGAAGCCGGTGATATCAGAGGTTAAGATCGGACGGTCCCATGAGAGCGGGACAAAGCTCTGGGCCGCGAGATTGTAGAGCTCATCCGGCTGCACTTTTTTCACAACCTGGTCCAACGAGTCCTGGTTCGTGAGCTCGCCTTCGAGAAAAGTGATCCGTTCACAGATGTGCTCGATCAGGGCATACTTTTCCTGGCCGCTGCGGCGTACCATTCCGTAGACTTGGTAGCCTTTTTCCAGCAACATTTCGGCCAGATATGATCCGTCCTGCCCGGTGATCCCTGTGATAAGAGCACGCATTCAGCCTACCCCTGGCGAGCAAAAATTTATTTGAGTGAAAATCAAGTTCTGTGAATTCCGTGTACCGAGTCAGACTGAAGCCGCAAGGATGAATTATAGGCGGTCTGATCTTCAGAGTGCTCTTGAAATCGTTCTCCCGCTGTTGTCTCGGGTTGGGCCCACTGTGGGCCCGATCTTCTTATCGCCACCGCTGCTTTCGTTTTGCCGTTGACCAACGAACGTCGCGTGCTGAACAGGTACCACGATCCACAACATCCGATTGGATTTGGTTCGCAGGTGGGGGAGAAACGCTATCGTATAATGGTCGAACTCAGGAGCCGGACAAACCAACACTGATGGCGCTATTCTCCTACAGCGAACTCAAATACTATTTTTTTGGACTGGGAGTGGGCCTGGCAAACGTGACCCACAACGGACTTCGCCTGGGTCTTAAGAAGACGATCGGCAAAATAAGCCAGCCAGTAAACTACCACACGCGTTTCCCCGAGTATCACTACTTCGGACAGGCGATTCAGAAATTTATTGATGCCGCGCCGCTGAACCGTCCCATAAAAATTCTGGACATCGGTAGCCCCAAATTGCTGGGAATTTACTTTGCCGCAAAAACCCGCGCTGACCTGGTCCTCACCGACATTAGTGAATTGAATGTGGATGAATACAAGGTACTGTGGGAGGGCATAAAGCCAAAAGCCAAAGGCTCCGCTACATTTCTTCTTGAAGACGCTCGCGCCCTCAAAATGCCGGATGAAGACGTGGATGTGGTCTTTTCCATGTCAGTGGTGGAGCACATTTGGGGCGAGGGCGGCGACTCAACGGCCATCGAAGAAATGATGCGCGTGCTGAAGCCAGGCGGTCTGCTCGTTCTTAGCGTCCCCTTTGGCCCGCAGTTTGTCGCGCAGCAAAGAGTTGGACTTGCGGAAGCCGTACGCGATACCAAGGACGAGAAAGCCTACTTCTTCCAGCGGGTCTACAATCCTGAAGCTTTTCAAACACGAATCGTTGACCACGCCAGGGGCCTGGAGAAAATTACCTTTACTACCATCCTGCGCAAAAACCTGTTGGCGCACCGCGCTTTTGCCGCACTCGGAGAAAATGGCCGCGCTGCGGTGGGATTTGTTAATCCCGTGCTATCCCGCCTTATTAACCGATCGCGCGAAGGCATGGACGCTTCATTTCAAGTGGACTACGGTCCGCTTTATTCCACACGCGACGTGTACGGCGATTTGATCTTTGTCGGTTTCAAAAAGAATGCCTAAAGAAGAACCAATAGGCGCGATCCCGTGGATGTTGCTCCGCTCTACCGCGTGGGTTTCGAACCGAGTTCCTGGTAAAACTCCATTTGTTTTTTAGAAACCGAACCGTGGCTGTAGCGTTCTATCGTGGTGCCGTAGTCCGGTTGTGGAGCCTCGAGTCCGCGGCGCATCGCGTCGGTAAGGGCCTGGGGAGCGACTTCCAGATCAAAATACAGGCACGCGGGTGAACCGATTTCGCGGAGTATGGGAATGTCTGAACAAACAATCCGTGCGCCGAAATACATACCCTCAACCAACGGATAACAGAACCCCTCTTGCGAGGATGGGATGGCCAGCAGGGAGCAGTGTTCGTAGAGCCATGCCAATTCTTCTGAAGCCAGACCCGAGGTGAAGACCACGCTGCTGTCCGGTAAAAGAGACGCGGCAAGCTGGTGCAGCCCGGCTGTTTCTGGACCGGTACCTCCCACAATCAGCAAACGGAAATCCGCAAGCTTCTGGTCCGATGATTTCAATGCCGCAAACGCTTTGATAACCAAGTCAACGTTTTTGTTTTTGCGATGCTGGGCCACGCATAAAACGAACGGCGAGGTCATGGACCAAGACAGGGAAGCTGGTTGTCTGGTCTTGGCCCGGTCAAAATCCATACTGCAAGGGACTACGGAAGCTTTTTTCTTCAGCGTGAACCGGGGAAAGTGGTGTACCAGGCGCTCCAGCGTTTCACGCGAGTCGCAAACCACACCGTCACTCGCCCGTAGGGCCTGGCGAAAGAAAGCTCGATTGAACAAAACAGCAGGGAAGCCGAAGTTTTCCGGGAAATCAAAGGCGTACATGTCGTGCACGGTGACCACGGTGCGTCCGGCAAAACCTGCGTGCCGCACCGGTACCGGGTAAGAGCAGTGCATCACGTCACAATTAAGCTTGCTCGCCAACTGGGGAAGGTCGTTCCAATACCACCAGTTTCGCCCGCGCGAGCCGCTGCCGATTTGAATCGGAATCAAATCCAACTTAGCGCCGGCGCCCAGCAGATCACGAAAGTAGGTCTCTTGCCACGCGCCAACGGCCAGCGAAACGCTGGTGACGGCCGGTTGTTGGGAAAGACACAACGCCAGATTGGCCGCGTAACGGCAAATTCCACTGGGTTGAGTAAAGCGGGCTACCGACGCAATCATCACACGCATGGGAGGCGTCTCTCTGAGTAAAGGGGATCGATCACGAATACACGTTCAAGAGAACCGGCTACCAAGAAATCCTCCGTAGATGTGCGGGGTTGTCTCCGGCTTCGGCACCTGTCGCGCAAACTCGAGCGCGCTCATCGGCAATTGGTTCTTGTGTAACCAAACTTGTGGAAACCAAGAAAGAATCTGCTGAAGGCTAATTTCATGTGCCGTAACGATTAACATGTAGAATAACATTTCTGTTCTTCGCCCATCTTGATATGCGGGCACTATTCCGTGAAATGAAAACTGTGCGCGAACAATCCCGAGTTTCAATAGCGTGTGCTCCTGGCTGGATTCACTTCCACGCACCTGAGGGCTGGATTACCGCCCGCGTCACTGCGCCGGCCGCATGAACTTCAACAAAGGAATATGGGCCCTGGGCAACCAGGGAATGGTGAGTCTTGGTAATTTCCTCACCAATATTTTTCTCGCCCGGATGCTGGTCACGTCTGAGTATGGGATTTTTGCGATCCTGTTTGGATCCATGCTGTTGCTCAACAGCATTCAGGCGGCGCTGGTTACCTATCCGTTTTCGCTGGAAGTCGCCGTCAGCAAGCCTGCTCGACTGAGAGAACTTGTAGGGGCGGGCTTTGCGCTGACCGGCGCGCTGCTGGTTCCGGAGATTGTTTTGCTCGTGCTTTCCTGCGCAAGAGTAGGCCAAGTACAACTGGCGCTGCTCGCTTGCGCGGTCCTGGCAACGTGGCAATTCCAGGAGACATGCCGGCGTGGCCTGCTGGCGCAGTTTCGCTATAAGGAAGCCATGTTAGGTGACGCGGTAAGTTACCTGGGACAACCGGCCGCCATTCTTCTGTTGTGGTGGCGGAATGATTTATCGCTGCAAAATGTTTTGGCGAGCATGGCCGTTACATCGGTTCTCGCGCTCATCGTGCAGGCCTGGCAGGGCAATATCGGACTGCCCTTACGCCGGGACCTGGGGCTTGCGTTTACAAGCTGGGTCCGCCTGGGGCGCTGGCCGATGCTAACCAACTTTATCGTGATGGGCCAGACCGTGCCGATGTACGTTTGGCTGCTGGGAGTGCTGGTTGCTCCTCGCGCGGCCGCCGCGATGCAATCCATCGGCAACGTGGTTGGCCTGACGCATCCTATCTTGTTCAGCATGCCGACCATGATGATCCCCGCGACGGCGGTGGCGCGAAGCCAGAGCGGCAAGGTGGGTGCATGGATGCTGGCCCGCAAGTATACCGGCAGGTTTGCCGCGGCCCTGCTGCCGTGCTATTTGTTCTTGTGTTTGTTCCCGGGTTGGGCGCTCACTCTTTTTTATGGCCGCTCCAGCAGCTTTTTGAATCTGGCGGCAGATTTGCGGATCGTCGTGGTGGCGTATGCGATCCTCCTGGTTCTTCAATGCGGCTATGCTTTTCTTATGGCCATGGAAGTCCCGCACATTGACCTGCTTGCCAATCTGGTTGGGATCGTTACGGCAGGAGCTACGTTCTACGCGTTCTTTCATCGCGACCCCTTGCTGGCCGCGGCCTTGGCGATGCTGGCAGCCGTGGGATGCCGCGCCATCATCCTGCTCTCCTCCAGTGCCTGGATCGTAAAGTCCCAGGCTTCGTACGAGCGTCCACGGCAAAGTTAGCTGTTATACTGCGATTGCGTGCACCCAAAATCCCAGTGGAGTTCCCAATCAACCCGCTGTGTGACGATCGCAATTTGGCGAGCCATCGATCACCCGGTTAAACCATGAGTAGCTCCCATCCAAGCTCACCGTCTTTGTCCCCCTCGTTGGGAATCAGGGTCAACCCTGCTCGACCGTCATCCGGATCACTGATTAACGGCAGTCTTCTTTTGCTGTTCTTGTTGGGACTGATGGTGGTGGTTATTGACGGGTACTCACGAGACATTAACGACTTTGAAGAAAACCCACCTGAGGGGTTCGAATATGTGCCGTACTATGGCGCGTTTGTGCTGGCTGGACTGGCGTTGCCTTTGACGCTCATTTATGCGCGGCAACAAAAAGCAACTCAGTCTGAAGGTTTGTTGCTATGGCTTCTGTTCTGCACAACGGCCTATACAAAAGATTTCGCCTACATGCACGTTCCAGGTCTACCGATTTACGTGACTGACGTGGTGCTGGCCATCTTGCTTCTTTCCATCGGGTGGAAAAAGCTCAAGCTCTTGCGATTATGGAAGACATTTGTGGGCGCAGCGTGGCTGGGATTCGTGATTGCGGGCGTCTTCACCCTGGCGCGCAGCGTGCACGCCGGCAACGACACGAAGGTGGTGGCGCGTGATTTTGCGATCATCGTCTATACCGCTTTCATGATCGTGACCGGGTATGTGGCGAGAGACTGGCAGACGATCCGCCGCATCCTGCTCTTTGGTGCCGCGGGGGCAACCCTGAGCGCAGTGGGTGGCTTAACGTGGTTTATGGCGCAGCCCGAGCAGCGGCGCCTCATCCTTTATGGCGTGTACGTTTTGCTGGCACTTGCCGGAGTAGTGATTGCCATCGTTTACCGGATCATCAAGCCGGTGACGGGCTGGCCCATTGCGTTTATGTTGTTAATAGGTCTCGTGCTCGCCAACGCCCGCACCCTGGACGTTGCCTTGGGTGTAGTACTGCTGGTGTTTGGCGTTACGTCTCTTGGCGGCGGTCTGAAATTCAGCGCGTCCAAAATCCTCAAAACGGCCCTGGGTCTGGTATTTCTGGTGTTCTTTGCAGTTTGGGTGACGTACCAGACCAACGCGGGCCAGCAGTTTATTGATCGCGTGGCGGAAGAGTTTGTGAGCGGCGTCTTCCATTCGGGAGACGATGCCAACAGCCAGTTCCGCTTTCTTGCTTGGGCGGAAGCATTTGGGCGTTTTCTCGCGGAACCAATCACTGGAGAGGGGTTCGGACTTCCGTTCATCTTCGAGCAGAGCCAGGGTTTGGATCCCCGCCCTCACAACACATTCCTGACGATCCTGTACAAAATGGGATTGCTCGGGTTTATTCCCTTCAGTTTGTTTCTATCGTCACTGTTTGTGAAAGGCTGGCAAGGATTTCAGGCAGCGCGCCGCAACCCCAACGCTCCTTATCTGCACCTGCTTCTCCTGGTGCTGTTTGGCATGTGTCTGTATGGCGGACTGAATCTGCTGCTGGAAAGCCCATTTCTTGCGGTTGGATTCTGGGTGCTGGTGGGCCTGATCATCCGGTCGTGGGAACTGCTCAGGGAAGGGACGACAAGCCAGTACGACACCATGTTTCCCCAGGGGCCAGGACCGAAGCGCCTAGTGTCCTGAACCGCGGAACACTTCGGGGACGGTCTTGAGCAGAATCTTTATATCCAGCGGCACGCTCCAGCTGTTGATGTACTCCAGGTCCAAGACAACGTTGGTTTCGAATGAAGGATCGCGGCGGGCACTCACCTGCCACAAGCCCGTAATGCCGGGTAAAACGTCCAAGCGGCGCAGATCTTCAAGGCGATATTGATCGAAATCGTCTTCTGGGTGCGGACGCGGACCCACCATGCTCATATCGCCTTTCAACACGTTAAAGAGTTGGGGAAGTTCATCAATGCTGAACTTGCGCAGGATACGACCTAAGCGGGTGATGCGCGGATCGTTGGCGATCTTGAAGGTGGCACCCTCACGTTCGTTTAAATGACGCAGTTCGTCTTTTCGGGCGTCAGCATCAGCGCACATGGTGCGGAACTTGTGACAAAGGAACTTGCGGCCTTTGCGGCCTACTCGCCATGCAGAATAGAAGATGGGCCCGGGCGAATCCAGCTTAATAGCGACCGCGGTTACCAGCATCACAGGGGACGTAACGGTCGTAAGCAATCCCGCGATGGCCAGATCAATCATGCGTTTGGCCAGCAAGCCGGCGGCGGGAATCGGTTGCCGGTTAAGCTCAAGTACGGGAATGTCTCCAATGCAGGTCAGGCGGGACCCCAATGCCAAGCCACCGTAGAGATCAGGCACCACTTTTACACTGATGCGTTCCTGACGGGCTTGCCGCGCCAGATCGATTACCAGATCGCGACTGATGCCGGGCGTGAAATAGACTTCGTCAACAAAATGTTCTTTGACCAACCGAGGCAGGTCAGCCGTGGTACCCAGCCAAAGTTGAGAAGAACGCGGCGTGTCGTCAACAAAACCGCAGACTTTCTTGCCCAGGTAGCGGTGCGTCCGCAAATAACGATGGAAGGCTTTGCCGATCTTGCCTGCGCCCACAATCAAAACGTGACGGGTGCCTACTCCGCGAGCGAAGCGTTTCAGGTTTCGGATTTGCACCAGGTAACGCATGGTGATCAATCCCGCTAAGCTCAGGGCCGCGGTGGTAGCGAAAATCAAGCGGGGAACAGCTTTCTCTCCAGCAACAAACATCACCATTACTGCCAGCAAGGACGAAAGCAGAAACGCTTTTGTAAGTTTGCTGCGCGCCGCGTCGGCGGAGTGGATCACGACATCAGAATAGAGGTCTTGCGCCGTGTTGCAGACCACGGTCAGGCCGGCATAAACGCCCAGGAAAACCAATAAACGCACGTGGTTCAGATTGCCAACTTCAACGGGAGCCACGCCAGAAAATCCGCCAAGAACTTCCCGCAGGCCGTAAGCCAGGAAACCGGAAGCAACCACGATCAGGCCATCCCCGGCGGCAAAAAGACCACCCAGACCCAGCTTAGACTCGGAACCAACCTCCGAAAGAGGACGGCTGTCCACGTTGTCGATAACCGCCGCGAGTTTTTCCTGTTCTCTCGCTAACCCAGTAACGCTGGACACTAGAGCCTCCTCTCAGCGTAATCGTTCTTGCGGTCCTGTGAGGGCGTCTCCCGGCCGGAACCGTTGCGTTGTTCAAACGTCTGGGATGGAGCGGCTCCGGGGTAAAACCGTGCAATCAAAACGCGGCGTGGGTCGGCAGGGTCTATCTTCTGCCAACCATCGTACATAACTACTCCAGTACACGCAGCCAGCAGGCTGAAGATGGTGCCCACAAACAGCACGAGCCAGGGACGCGGATAGCGCTTTTCCGGGGTTGACGCCGGATCCAGAATCTTGACCGTGGGGATTTCCTTGGCTTCCTGGATTTTGGCCATTTCGAATTGCTGGGTCAGCAGTTCGAAAACCGTTTCGTGGATCTTGATGGTGCGAAACAGGTCTGTCCATTGCACACCCAACTTGGGCAGACTGCGTACAGAAGGATAAGGATTCGTGGCGTCCTGGGGGTTGTCTCCGCCAGCCGAATTCAGTTTAGCCAGCGCTTTTTCCAATTCCGTGACACGGGCTTGCGCGGACTTCACCCGGAAATTGTCTGGAGCGTAAATCTGCACCAAACCTTCCAGTTCAGACTTGCGGGCAATGAGTTCACCTTGCAACCGCGCGACGGATTCAACCGTGATTCGAGTTTGTTGCGGGACATCCAGTGCCATGGTGCGAGTAGAGAATGCACTGAACTCCTTCTGGGCCGTATCCAGGAGTTGCTTCTCTTCGTCCAGACGCTGCTGGATGAACTCTCTTTCGCGCCCTGCCGATGACGTGGCTGTTTTGGTAACCACGCGGTCCAGTTCTTCCGCATAAGCCGCGGCCACGGCTGCCGCAAACTGCGGGTTGCGGTCTTCAAAACTCACAGAAATCATGCCGCTCTTTTTGTCGTCAGTCACTGACGTGTGCGAGCGCAGCTTGTCGCGGGCTTCTTCCCAATATTTCTTGCCGTAGTGCTTGCGCAGGTCAAAGCGTTCAACCAGGTAATCTTCAACGGTCCGGCTTCCCAGGATCTTCACGAACACCGCTGTTGTGTTTTTGCCGCCACCCAGAAGTTCACCGGCCAAGCCGGCAAGACCAGGAGACTTCGTCATGGAGGGCAGAGCCAATGAGGCCAGTCCGCCCTGCTGAGAATCTGGCGGCATGATCTGAACGGTACTTGCGTATTTGGGATAGTAGAGGGCGAGTCCTGCAAACAGAACCATGCCAATTAAGGTCGCGGTGAAAATCGCACGACGCTTGGCAATCAGCAAATCAACGCGGGCAATCCAATCGGTACCGGGTTTTTCCTCAAAGCTTCCGTTGGGCTCAACGGCGGTGTAGGGTCTTTCCGCTTCACTCACCGGCATGAGGGGCCTCCGGTGCACGATAAACCGCGCATGGAACAATCGAATGATGGGGAAAGCTTTTGGCGATGGGCGGAAGCGTGAAATGCTTCCACGCTAGTCACTATTTTGGCGCGCGACATCAATGAGGAATTCTCCAACTCGCTCGATCCTCCACCCACTGGCATGTGCCGTTTCGCGTCCCGGCAAAATGCAATTTTCATTGTACTTGGGATTATAACCCCCTCAGAACCGGAACGTACGGTTCACCTCGGTATAAAACCTTACTAATACGCGTCTTGCGGCCGGGAGTCCCAACGGACAAAGCGTTGTTTCGCCGTCTGAATCCAGCCAATTTCAGGCGAAGCACCCTTGCCACTCATTTACCCATGGCTCAAACCGCAGGTACTTCCCTTAGAACCCGGGATAAATCATCCTATGGTTCTTAAGATGACAATCTTGTCCAAAAGGTGTGACGAACGAGAAAAGTTGTTTTTCTGTTTGAAGAATAGGAAAAAAATCCCGCGATGTCACGTTCCACTTATGGCACGTAGCAGAACTTTGGTGGTTGCCCTTCGGTGGCCTGGGGGTAAAGGCAGGCCGTTCCCTCCAAAGCAATCTGTGGGTAAGCCTGGTATCGTGCTCCGCAAACAGAATGTCGGGCTTCCCGCCGCGCCAGCTTGAATTTCGGACCGCTGGAAGAGTAACGCGCGGGAAGAGTAACGCGCGCAAAAAAAGATTTATGTGTTGTCTAGCCCGCCGCTGAAACAAGCTCAAGTACGGGCATTCAATAGTGCATGTACTTCAGGAGAAGACATTCATGGTAACGATGGAGCATTTCATGTCTTCAGTCGGTCAAAAAAACGTGGCGAAACTATTCGCTCAAAGCCGGGTTGCTGTTCAAGTAGACCTTGAAGTAGATCATGGCGTCCGCTGCACGCATTGCATTTAGGCCTATAAACACTGGCGATTAGCAGGCGACATGAAAAGCACGTGCGGGGACGGCAACTTCCGCAGGCGCCATTCGCTCGAGCGGATTTTCAAGGAACGCTTAACACGCGGTCAAGTGTTTTAATGCTCGATGCCCGGCGAAGAGTTACGCGTAAGGCGTAGTGACTAGGATGGTCTTTTGGGCACGATAATTGCAAAGATTTGTTGACGCCATTCTTACGACTGTAGATACTCGAATTACTAACTCCCAAAGTTGTTGTGGTGCGGAAATTTTTTAGTTTTTCAGGTGACACTACATGCGAATGACAGTTGTAGGATCAGGTTATGTTGGTTTGGTAGCAGCAACCTGTCTGGCAGAAATCGGGCATCATGTAGTTTGCGTAGACAACGACATTGAAAAAATCGCCACGCTTGAAGCTGGTGGCACACCCATTCACGAACTGTACCTGCAAGAGCTGCTGTCGCGGCATCGCGGGGGCAGACTCACGTTTTCCACATCCCTGGAAGCCGCGGTCCGGAACTCAACCGTCATCTTTATAGCGGTTGGTACTCCGGCTTCAGCCACGGGGGCAGCTGACCTCTCTTATGTTGAGACGGTTGCCCGATCCATCGCACAGTGTGCGGATGGCTATAAGGTAATAGTCGAGAAGAGCACGGTCCCGGTCCGTACGAACGAACTGGTTCATCGGACCATGGTCCAGGAAGGCCGTGAATGGAGCGAGTTTGACGTTGTGTCAAACCCTGAATTCCTTCGCGAAGGCTCGGCCGTAACCGACTTTCTTTATCCAGACCGCATCATCGTGGGCGCCAACACTGACCGCGCCGCTCGGTTGATGCGCGACGTTTACGCGCCGCTCCTGGACGGATCGTACGCGCAACAGTCCGGTGCTGTTCCCAAGCCGGAAAAAGCTCGCCTGGAGCCGCTGTTTCTTGAAACCTCGCCGCAAAGCGCGGAGTTGATCAAGCACGCTTCCAACGCGTTCCTGGCGATGAAGATTTCCTTTATCAACGCGGTGGCCAACCTTTGCGAAACGGCCGGCGCTGACATTGAACAGGTACGCAAGGGAATCGGCACTGACCGCCGTATTGGCACGGACTTTCTCCATGCCGGCATCGGTTATGGTGGTTCGTGTTTCCCGAAAGACGTTGCTGCTTTCAGGACCGTAGCCCGCGATCTGGGCGTAAGTTTTGGATTGCTGGACGAAGTCCACAAGATCAACGATGAGCAGCGTTCTCTTTTTGTAAAGAAAGTCCGCAGCGCGCTGTGGACGATCAAGGGAAAACGCCTTGCCGTGTTGGGACTGGCCTTCAAGTGCGGCACGGACGATGTGCGCGAGTCCGCCGCCATTGAAGTCATCAAGATGCTCCTGGAAGAAGGAGCGCAGATCGTGGCTTACGATCCCGCCGCTACGGAACGCGCCAAGACCATTCTGGGCGACTCCATCAGCTACGCTTCTGACGCCTATTCGGCGGCGGAAGGCGCGGACGCCCTGTTGATCCTTACCGAGTGGAGAGAATTCCTGCAACTGGACCTGAAGCGGATGAAGAAGGTATTGCGCTATCCGGTAGTTCTGGACGGCCGCAATCTTTTCACCGCCAAGCAAATGAACAGCGCGGGGCTTTCTTATTACAGTGTAGGGCGAAGGCCAGCGGAAGTAACCGCTAACACGGTTCGCACGGCTCCACGTACTGGAGCCAGATAGCTCGAAAGTCTTTTCGCAGACAGCGGTCAATGGTCGGTTCGTCTCACGGCGAACGCACCTTTGGCCGCTGTTTTGCATTTTGTTTCCGCTCCGCGATTCTTTTCCCAGCCCTAGCGTGCGCCGTCAAATCCTGATCAACACAAGTTTCTAATATTCCTATTTCTGGAAATCTTTGGCGGCGAGGTGGCGAATCCTGGCGCGATTAGGAACGCTCCCGTCCTGCGTTGTGCGCGCAGAAATTTTCGGATCGGTCCTTACAACTGTGGGCAAGCGCGTTGTACCACTTTCGTTCGTGGTTCATCACTGGTCCGTCAACCTGGGAAGGCCCGCATGGCGGTTCTGCAAGAAAATCGCAACTTCCCGTTCAAACGACAGCGGTTATAAATGTCCGAATTCGAACAGTCCGGCGCGTTTGCGAACACCCAAAAGCTTGGTTGAAGATCTCCAGCTTGATTTTTAGGTCATGTTTTCAGTAACTTAGACGTGCACAACGTTCGGCATAAAAAGTGCCATACACAACGTGATGCCAGAATCATTGGGCAGACTGGTAAGCAGGGTTTCCTCAAAAGTATTGATTTGCGAATTGCTGAGGGGCTTTTATGCGTGAAGCAAGGAAAACGGTCCTGTTTGTATTTTTGGGAGTGTCTTTGCTGGCAGCCGCGGGCTTTGGTCCCAAGCGGCCCAACTCGCCAACCAATGTTGCGAACGCCGGCGAACCTGGAATTGGCCGCCGTGTCGCGCAATTGAAGGCAGGTAAAGCGCAGGAAAAGGCCGCTGCCGCTTATTGGCTGGGCCAGCAGCATTCCGCCGCCGCCACGGCGGTTGATCCCTTGGTCAGCCTGCTGGGCGATACCACGGCCGTGAACCCGGCGCAATACCGCGCGAACCGCGCGCTTCAGAAGCTCACTCTTGGAGAGGAAGCGGCTGCTGCCCTGGTCAACATTGGGCATCCGGCGATTGAGCCTCTTCTGCGCGTCTTGAAGAGTTCGCCGGTGGCGGCCGCTCGCCGGAATGCAGCATGGGCTCTGGGCGCCCTGCACGATACCGGGGCCACCAGCCAGATCTAAGCTACGAGTCAAAAAAACAATTTGCCAAGTGAATGTGTGAGCGAGACAACCGGCGGGATTCGTGTGTGCACCGCGCGACTGATTTGATGACCTCTGAATACATGTAAACAATACTTCGAACATAAGGGAAACGATGCAAACTTTGATCCAGGACATCCGATACGGTATGCGCATGATGCTGAAGAACCCCGGCTTTACCACGGTTGCGGTCCTCACTTTAGCCTTGGGCATCGGCGCCAATACGGCAATCTTCAGTTTGATCAATGCGGTACTCCTGAAGATGTTGCCGGTAAACGCCCCGCAAGAGCTGGTGGTGGTGGGCGATCCGGCGCTGGCCAACTCGCGCAACATGGGGACGCCGCAAGCTGACCTGTTTTCCTATCCTCTTTACCGTACCCTGCGGGATGGCAATAGCGTGTTTTCCGGCATGATGGCATCCGGCGAAGTAAACCGTTCCAAGGTTGAAAACGAGAGAGGGGTGGTTACAGAAGAAGCCACGGGCGTTCTGGCCACCGGTAATTATTTTTCGGTGCTGGGCGTGGAAGCTTTTATGGGGCGTACCTTCACGCAAGAGGATGACATTGCCAAGGGGGCACACCCGGTGGCGGTGATCAGCCACAAGTTTTGGCAGGAAAAGCTGGCGGCGGATCCATACATCGTGGGCAAAGCGCTCAAGTTCAACGATTATTCCTACACCGTGATCGGCGTAACGCGCCCGGCTTTGTGGGGGACACAGTGGGAGACACCCAGGACATTTGGGTTCCCATGATGATGCAGGAACAAATGCTGCGCGGCCGTCCGTGGCTGGAAAGGGTTGACGCTTCATGGCTGCGATCCATTGCCCGTCTCAAACCGGGCGTGAGCGTTGCCCAAGCCGAAGCCAACGTCAATCTGGTTTACCAGCAATGGCTGCAGAGCCCGCAAGTTAAAGCATTGGATAAAGGCGACCAGGACGCGATGGCGAAGTCCAAGGTGCCGGTTGTCGCAGAAGGCGGGTTGGGTTTTTCGTCCGCCCGTAGTGACTTCAAGCAACCCTTGCTGTTGCTGATGGGATTCGTTGGGTTGGTGTTGCTGGTTGCCTGCGCGAACGTAGCGAACCTTTTGTTGGCTCGCGCGTCTGCCCGCCAGAAAGAAATTGCTGTACGCCTGGCCATTGGCGCCGGACGCGCCCGCCTGGTCCGCCAGATTCTGACGGAAAGCATGATCCTGGCATTGATTGGCGCGTCGGCTGGTTTGCTGCTGGCGCAATGGGCCACCAAGACCCTGGTTACTTTGAGCATCGGCGCCCGAGCCAGTGAAGGCTTGACCGCAACGCTTGACTGGAAAGTGTTAGTTTTCACCGCGCTCGTTTGCCTGGCTACCGGATTGATCTTTGGCCTGATTCCAGCCTTGCGTTCAACGCGGATTGGCGTTTCCGCCACGCTGAAGGAGAGCACGCTGGCCCAGGGGCCCTCAGGACGGTTTCCGATTGGCAAGGTCCTGGTGGCGCTGGAAGTTGCAGTGTGCCTACTGGCGCTGTTTGCTGCCGGACTGCTGGTGCGTAGTCTGAACAATCTCAAGAACGTGGATTTAGGCTATGGGCGCGAAAACCTGCTGATCGTCCGTGCCGATCCCGTGGCTGCCGGTTACAAAGTGCAACAGTTCATCAACTTTCAACAGGAGATGACGTCTCGCCTTGCCGCCCTGCCGGGCGTTAGGGGAGTGACTGGCTCTGAGAACGGTTTGTTTAGTGGAACCGAATCCAACAGCGGGTTGAAGATCGAAGGCTACACCAGTAATCGGGACGACGATATGGAGTCCTTCTGGGACCAGGTGGGGACCAATTACTTTAAAGCGCTGGGCGTGCCAATCCTTCGTGGACGCGAATTTGGTCCGCAGGACACGCCAACCTCAATGCGCGTGGCCGTGATCAATGAGTCCATGGCCAAATTTTATTTTGGGAAATCGGACCCAGTCGGCAAACATATCGCCATTGGGGATTCGGAAAACAAAGACAAACCTTTTGAGATCGTCGGCGTGGCCCGCGATATGCGCGACCATGAACTGCGCAAGCCG
>JANXPR010000577.1 GCA_025357215.1 Acidobacteriaceae bacterium
ACCAGTGAGCATACTGTCGAGCAGGATCAACCCTGAGTTCGATATTGGCATCGATATAAGCTTGCCCATAGGCGTTGGCAACTGCCGTAGCAAATCCGGGATCGCCCGCTGAGTAACTTATCTCAATAATATTGCTGACACCGGCAGGCGTGACTTTAAGCCCTCTTTGCAGCAACTCTCCAAGCCACAGTTGCAGACTACCTTTACCTTCGGTTGCCGTCTTCCACTGCTGAACGACCGCCGGACTTTGATCCAGCTTGAGAGCAGCGGCAACTTGCTGTGCCAGATGGTCGCTCTTGATGATATCGACCTGTGTCGCCATATAACCAGGCACTACCGGCGTGGCCAGCAACTGCGAATGCGGATGCAAAATGGAAGTCCCCGCCTGCTCACCATAATTGCGGAAAATGACCACATATTGGACCAGGGGATCGCGGCACAGCTCGATTTGCCGCTGGCGATAAGCATGTAGCACCCTAAGGATATGTTCCTCTGGCATGTCCGCCATTTCAATGTCATGCCGCGGATGTTCGATGATCACTTCATGGTATCCAGCGCCGGCCACCGTTCGAAAGAATCCATCATGCCGCTCGGGGCCCGCGTCCGGCGTGAGCGCGCCAAATTTATTGGGCACCACGCGCACTCTCCAGTGCGGCCCAACAGGGATGCGCAATAACTCAGCCGGAGTCATGGCTTCGTGGCCCGGACAGAACGGGCAGTCTTGCGCCGGTGTTGATGCGGTTGCTTGCCGTTTTTCCGTGGCGATGCTGGCGTGAGGACGTTGCGACCGTCCCGGCGCAATTACCACCCATTCCTTGGTTGCGGGATCCTGACGCAATTCAGAGCCGTGCATACGAAACTCTCCTTACTTAAAAGCTACGCCAGGGGGGAAAAGGTTCCGGTGACGGCCATCACCGGGGCGAGTAGGAGCCGAAGAAACGCTCTTTCAGGGTTTTCAAGAAGGAAGAAAGAAAGCCTGAAACGCCGCCGTGACTTGCGACGGCAACTCTCCGGCGGCACTGCCGCGAATCAACTCATGGCCTGCGCTTTCCACCATATTCAAATGGTGGCGCGCGGGGATGAGTTGCAAGGCCGCTTCCATTTCCGCCTGCGAACCGAACGGATCACGCGAACCGTGAATGAACAAAGCTGGCGTTTTGAGATTGGGGAAATGCGCGGTACGCAGGTCCTGCGGTTTTCGCGGAGGGTGCAAAGGATACGAGAACAGCAGCAATCCAGAAACTAAATCCGCTTTTTCGGCGCACAACATAGTTGCCTGACGTCCGCCGTACGAGTGGCCGCCAAGAAAGATTTGTCCGGGAACCTGCGGCCGCAACGCGTCCACGGCGCGCGAGAGTCCAGCACGGTCCTGCGCAGATGCAGCAGGAAAAGGCGGCCCGTGTGGACGCTTCTGGCGAAACGGAAGATCGCAACGCAGAACGAGAAATCCGGCATTCGCAAACGAGTCAGCAACTGCGTGCAGCAAACGCGATTGAGAATTCGATCCGGCGCCGTGCGTCAGCACCAGGGCGTGTCCGTTGGCGGCTGCGGGCGTGTGCAGGAAGCCCCGGACGTGAGGCTCGGCGGAAGCTTCAGTGAATTCGCGGACAGCAACGTAAGAAGTCACGGTTGCCTATTGTACGGCTGGTTCGACACGATTCAGCGTAGATTGCCGCTGCTCGTCCCGCAAGCGCTCCACTTGCTCGCGCATCACGCGGGCAGCTTCTTTACGGTCAGTAAAGTGAAAGACCTCTGGCGCGAACAAGACCGTGGCCTGGACGGACTCCTTGGTCAGCAGCTTCATGAGATGCGGAAAGAGAGTCATGTCACCCCAATAACAAACGTCGTTGGAGGGATCTCCGTCAGAAATGTGATACGCGAGAAACGCCGCTGAGACCGGCGCATTCACTTCCACGGCCGGCTGAAACAACGATGAATAAAAGGGGAGCAGTTCCAAACCGTTGTAGCTGGTGCCCTCCGGGAAGAGCACCATCCGCAGACCGCCACTCAGCGCTGCTTCCATCTCCGGACGGATGGCCTGCGTGGCCGCGCGGCGCTTGCGATCAATGAATACCGTGCCACCCAGCGAGGCAATCCATCCTATGGCCGGCCAGGAGCGCACCTCCTTCTTGGACACAAAAGCACAACTGGTGGCGGAACTGAAAACCAGTATGTCCAGATAGCTGAGATGGTTGGAAATAATCAACCCCTCTTGCGGAGGATGGCCGCTCACCGTGAGTTGCAGATGAATACAGCGCATGATGCGCACCGACCACTTTTCCAGAATGCGCGGACGATTTTGATCGTTCAACCTGCCAAACGCCGCCGCCGCAATGTATTCCGCCAGGCATGCAACCACGCAGGCGCCCAAGGCCGTGCCACGGACGGTGGCGCGCGTGAGTTTGCGGATCGTGCCGGCTGGATGGGTCACGGATTCTCTCATTGCGACCAAGAGATTTACTTCCGCTGTAAATGTAAGTTGATGAGCGGCGTAATGTCGAGACTGCAAAGGTTAAATTACGAAGAGCGGCTACGCGCCGTACTTCTTCTTTAGATACCCGGCAATTTCTTTTTCCAGTTCCGCGTAGCCGGAATGAATAGTGCTGCGCATGGCGGACTCAATGGACTGGCCTTCTCCTACTCGCTGCAAAATGCGGGCAATGTCACTGAGGCCGTATGTGTCGCGAATATACTCCACGGCCGCCAGGCTTTCCGCGTACGCCACGGAGGCCTCCGCGGCGCTGTAGCTGGAAAAGTTTCCTTCAAGCTGGGCCAGTGGAATCTGCCGTCCGGTGGCAAACAAAGCAGCCAGGCGCGGGCCGTAAGCAGAGGTGGTCACACCTTCTTCCATTTGCGCTGTGCCTTCGTTCAACCACTGCGGCACGCGGCCGTGCGTGATCTGCTGGACAAAGGAATGCGTGAGCTCATGGCGCAACACGCGGGCCAGTTGCGGAGTGACGGATTTCACGCCAGAAATGGGCAGGCGGATCTTGCCGTCATTGAGGGCGGCGGACCAAGTTGGGGCCTGCGTCACGTCAAAGAACGCCTGGTCAGGATACAGCGATACAAAGATGTTGCGCGGCATGGCGCCCAGGTCATTTTGCAGATCGCGGTAGTCGGCTTCCAGGGCGTCAAGAATTTGCTGGCGCAGGCCGTCAGCGGCCTGTGAACCTTCATAGCGAAGCGTAAAGTGGCTGCTTTCCTGCTGACGGAAATCGGCTTCCGTCTTGGATTCGCGCTCCACGCGCTCCATGAGCGCGCGGATTTTGTCGTCCGGGCGTAACTGCAATGACTTGCGCCAGGCCGCCAGGGCTTCACGATTTCTGTCACTCCGGTAGAAAGCGTAACCCAGCAGGGCAAAGGCGTCCGCGGATTGCGCGCTGGCCCGGGTAGCCTGTTCGGCGTTGCTCAACGCCTCCGGAGTGCGGCCCAACTGCAAGAGAACGGCCGCGTAACTTTCGAGCAACACAGGATGATTCGGCAGGTAGTGCAGAGCATTCTCAAGATACCTGGCGGCCGCGGCAAGGTTGTTACGATGCGCCTCAAAGTTGGCGGCAATGGAATACGCCACCGCGGACTGCGCGGGTACCCCTTCACCCTCAATCGATTTCAGCGCGCCGGTGTCTATTTGATTGTCGCGGACGACCCGGGCGGTGAGCTGATCAGTCCCTGCCATCTGCTCGCGGACTTGCGGCAGGTCTTCCACGGTGACGCGTTGCTGCGCGGGGGCACTCAGGCCGGGGCCGCTTTCAATCCGGGCCACAATTGATTTGGGAATCGTGAACGTGTTGTCGCCAATGAAGTACGTCACGCGTCCATTGCTCTCACGCACCGAGTCGGCAACGATGCGGTCGCCGTTCTTGAGAACGATGGTATCGGCAAGGCAGGCGGGCCCCAGGGCCAGCAGGCAGCAAAATGTAATAATCAATCGCACGTTGGTTTCACCAATTATGGCATGCCTATGATGCGTATTTATTCTTTGGCGGTAACCAAGGTACTACTGCCAGCGGCAGTCGCGGTTCTCGCATTTGCCACGCTGGACGCACAAACCATCGTGCCAGCCCCCCAAAATAACACCGTTACCTTGTACCGCACCGTGCTGAACCCTGAACTGGACGCGGCGGAGGTGTACCAGATTCGCGGCGTCTCCATTGATCGCGAGGACCTGCATGTTTCCATGAGTGACGGCATGATGGGCCTGATCAAAGCCGTGGATGGACGCATTACCGGCGCGATTTTTGAGGGCTCAGGGGAACTCCTGCTGATTGCGCCCGATCGCGCGGAACGCACGTCCCTGGCGCTGTTCACGGGATCGGCCGTGTTGGAACAGCAATTTGGTTCCGCTTATTTCCGTTTCGTGGACGACAAACTCGTGTCCGAATTGCGCGCCGGTTTCCGCAAAGCGGAACCAACGGATGTCGAAGAATTTGTGAAGCGCTGGCAGCAGCC
>JANXPR010000006.1 GCA_025357215.1 Acidobacteriaceae bacterium
AACTCAAAGTCGGCACGGAAAACAACCAGCGCATTGTGGCCGTAAAGCCGACGAGCAAGGGTTCAGAGTTTGCTTTGGTTTACGCCCGCGCCCACGGAGACAAGAAAGACACGCAGTAAACTTGCAGTATCTGCTCTAAACCACAAAGGACACAAAGGGGCACAAAGGCTGCATGCGCGACAAGGCCTTCGTGGAACTTTGAGTCCTTTGTGTTTAGCACCTTTTGGTGGTCAACTCCGAGCCGCTGAAATGATATTCTATTTTTCTTCGCCTTCGCGCCCGATTTCCCGTCAAAAACGCTGCTAGTTTGTCGCCAGACGCCTGCTTCAGATATCATGCACGGGACTATGACAGCTGGAACTTCTGCTCGTCTGCCTAACCTGCGGGAAAAGGGTCGCATCATGTCTGCTTCTGAGATTGAGCGCACCTTGGTCCGCCTGGCCCATGAGATCGTGGAAAAAAACAACGGCGTGCAAGACCTGATCCTGGTCGGCATCAAGCGCCGTGGAGTGCCCCTGGCCGCTCGCCTGGGCAAACTGATTGAACAGATCGAAAAGAACCCTGCCGCCGTGGGCACGCTGGACATCACGCTTTATCGTGACGACCTCTCCACCGTGGGCGCCAGCCCGGTGATCCACAAAACAACGCCTCTGGGCGTGGACATCGTGGGCAAGAACGTGATCCTGGTGGACGACGTTCTCTACACCGGACGCACCATCCGCGCCGCCATGGACGCGCTGTTTGATCACGGTCGTCCGCGCCGCGTGCAGCTTTGCGTGCTGATTGACCGCGGCCACCGCGAGTTGCCGATTGAAGCGGCCTTTGTCGGACGGACCGTCCAGACTTCTGACCTGGAAATCATCGAAGTGCGGCTGACCGAGATCGACAAAGAAGAACAGGTCATGCTGGTGGAGCGTACGGCTTAGCCGGCATGCCCAAGCCTTGCTCCCTTCTCGGACTGGAACACCTCTCAGCGGACGACGTTACACGTTTTCTCAAGCTGGCGCGGAAGATGCATACCCCGCATCCCAAGCCTTTGCTGCGCGGTAAGCGGATCGCGTTGTTGTTCTATGAGCCTTCCACGCGCACGCGTGTCTCGTTTGAATTTGCCGCCAAGTTACTGGGCACGCACACGTCGGTGATCAGCGCGGACTCTTCCAGCATTACCAAGGGCGAATCAATCGTCGATACCGGCAAAACCTTGCAAGCGCTGGGCGCGGACTGCATCGTCGTGCGGCATCCTTCGTCCGGCGCGCCTAACGTGCTGGCCCGCAATCTGCGTATCCCCATCATCAATGCGGGGGACGGCATGCATGAACATCCTTCGCAGGGTTTGCTCGACGCCTACACCATGCTGCGCCACAAGAAATCCTTGAAAGGCCTGCGCGTGGCCATGGTCGGCGATATACAGCACAGCCGCGTGGTGCGTTCCAACGTGCACCTGCTCTCCAAATTCGGCGCGCAAGTTATTCTTTGCGGGCCACCGGAGCTGCTGCCCGATACCGCCGCCGCTCTTGCTCCCGACGTAAAGATCAGCCGCCACATGGAAGAAGCCCTGCGCAAAGCAGACGTGATCATGATGCTGCGCGTGCAGAAAGAACGCCTGGCCGGATTGAAGTTGGACGCGCACAAGTATGTGGCGCAGTACCAACTCACACCCGAACGCCTGAAGCTGGCCAAGAATGACGCCATAGTCATGCATCCCGGACCGATGGTGCGCGGCATGGAAATCCAAAGCGAAATCGCGGACGGCCCGCAGTCCGTGATTGAAGAACAAGTGCAGAACGGGGTGTACGTAAGGATGGCGATCCTGACGGCGTGCATGGGGGTAGCATGAAGATTGAGCCGCGAATGGACGCGAATGAACACGAAAGAAAACACTGGGATCTTTGTCACGAGATCGTAGCCGTCTTCTATTCCGTCTATAACGAACTAGGTCACGGATTTCTAGAGGCTGTGTACGAGGAAGCATTGTTCATTGCGTTGCTTGAAGCTGGCTTTACGGTTGAGCGCCAAGTCCCCACACCAATCCGGTTTCGCGACCGAACAATTGGTCACTACAAATCCGACCTGGTCGTGAACAGTGTCGTACTGTTAGAACTCAAAGCCGCCGACACCATTGATAAATCACACATTGCACAAATCCTGAACTATTTGCGAGCAACCGAAATGGAAGTTGGATTGCATTTAAACTTTGGTCCCAAGCCTCTATTCAAGCGGTTCGTGTTTGAAAACAGCCGGAAAGGAATTCGGGTTAATTCGCGTGAATTCGCGGCTAAGTAATCTCACAATCCGCAACGGTCTCCTCATCGATCCCTCGCAGAAGCTTGAGGGGAAGTACGATCTTCTGCTCAAGGACGGACGTGTGGCCGAAATCGCCCAGGCCGGCAAGCTCAAGGGCAAGGGCGACGAAAACATTGACGCCCGCGGCATGATCGTCTGTCCGGGATTGATTGATATTCACGTCCACCTGCGCGAGCCCGGCCAGTCGCACAAAGAAACCATCGCCAGCGGAACTCTCGCCGCCGCCGCCGGAGGATTTACGTCCGTCTGCTGCATGCCGAATACCGCTCCGGTGAATGATAATGCCGACGTCACCCGCTGGATGCTCGATCCCGCGCGCGGCGCCCATGTCAACGTCTTCCCGATTGCCGCCGCCACGCTCGGCAGCAAAGGCGAGCAGATGACGGACTTTGCGTCGTTACGTAAAGCCGGCGCGGTAGCCGTGACCGATGACGGCAAACCGATTCTCAACGACGCCATCATGCGCCAGGCGTTTCTCGGCGCAGGCAAGCTGGGAATCCCAGTGATCCAGCATGCGGAAGACACGCGCATGACGGCCGGTTCCGCTATGAACTCCGGTCCAACGGCGTTTCGTTTAGGGCTGCGAGGCTGGCCGAGTGAAGCCGAAAGCAATCTGGTGGAACGAGACGTTCGGCTGGCCGCCGAAACCAAAGCGCATTATCACGTTGCTCATCTTTCAACAGCTGGCGCGCTCAAGGCCGTACGCAAGGGCAAGCACAATCATTTGAACGTGACGTGCGAGGTCACTCCTCACCACTTTGCCCTGATTGATGAAAACGTTGGCGACTACGACACCAACTTCAAAATGAATCCGCCGCTGCGATCCAAGGCCGACCGCGAAGCCCTGCTCGTTGGACTGGCCGATGGTGCCATTGACTGCATCGCCACCGACCACGCGCCGCATTCCTTTGACGAAAAGAACCGTGAGTTTGACCACGCGCCTTTCGGCATCATCGGACTCGAGACCGCGCTGGGCCTGTGCATTTCGATTCTCGGCGTGAAGCACAAAATTCCACTGCGGCGTATTGTCGAGTTGCTCTCCACCAATCCCGCGAAGGTAATGGGCCTGGCAGGCCGAGGCACGCTGGCCCGCGGCGCGTACGCTGACGTCACGGTCTTTGACGCCGCGAAGAAATGGACCTACCACGCGAAAGATTCACACTCCAAGTCAAAAAATTCTCCGTTCGATGGCTGGCAAATGCAGGGGAGAGCTGTGGCGACGGTGGTGGGCGGAGAAGTGAAGTTTAGAGCTTAGTTTGTTTCGAAGTCCCGAGCGGAGCTTTTTCTGAAGTCCCGAGCGGAGCGAGGGATCCCGATACCCTGAAGGCTCTAAATGAGTTGTCATTCCGAGGCCGAAGGCCGAGGAATCTGCTTTGCGTTTTCAAGTGAAGTAAAGCAGATTCCTCGCTCGCTTCGCGGCTCGGAATGACAAATCAATTGTGACTTTTGTTTCCTGAAACGAATCGCTTGTAACGATAGGGACTCCTCGCCACGCTTCGGGATTTCAGAAAAACAGCCGTCGCATCTTTATTCGCGTAAATTCGCGATTCGCGAAAATTCGCGGCTCAAATCTGCGTTCATCTGCGCAAATCAGCGGCGAAAATCAGCTAACAATCCCCATTCGCTTGCCCACCTTCTTCAATATTTCCAGCGCACGGGTCATCTGGTCCTGTGTGTGCGTTGCGGACATGATGGTCCGCAGGCGCGCTTTGCCTTCCGCCACCGTGGGGAACGCGATGCCCGGCGCGAACACACCTTCTTTGAATAGCTCCTTGCTGAAGTCCATGGCCAGTTTGCCGTCGCCCACGATCACCGGCGTGATGGGCGTCTCGCTAGCCGGAGTGTTGCCACCGCCGATGTTGAAGCCCAGCAGTCCCAGTTCTTTCTTGAAGAAGCGCGTGTTGGCCCACAGCTTGTCCATCAGCTCGGGTTCCTGTTCCAGCACGTCAAACGCGGCGATGCATGTGGCCGCCACGGACGGAGGATGCGACGTGGAAAACAAAAACGGCCGCGCGCGGTGGTAGAGAAAATCAATCAGGTCCTTGGACCCGCAAACGTAACCGCCCAGCGCCCCAATAGCCTTGGAGAGCGTGCCCACTTGAATGTCCACGCGCCCGTCGACGCCAAAATGATCGATGCTGCCACGGCCGTTGCGGCCGAGCACGCCAGAAGCGTGGGCGTCGTCCACCATGACGGCCGCGCCGTACGCCTCGGCCGCCTCGACGATGCCGGGCAGTGGGGCGATGTCGCCGTCCATCGAGAAGACGCCGTCGGTCACGACCAGGATGAGCCGGTGCGGCCCGGCGCCGTCGCTTCGGCCGTCCGCCCGAGCCTTGGCCAGGGCCGCCCGCAGGGCCGCGACGTCGGCATGCGGGTAGATCACCCGGGGTGCCTTGGACAGGCGCATTCCGTCGATGATCGAGGCGTGGTTGAGGCTG
>JANXPR010000144.1 GCA_025357215.1 Acidobacteriaceae bacterium
ACATCATCATGATCGGGCCTACGGGCGTGGGTAAGACGGAGATCGCACGCCGTCTGGCTCGCCTGGCTAATTCGCCTTTCTTGAAAGTTGAAGCGTCAAAGTTTACTGAAGTCGGTTACGTGGGCCGCGACGTGGAGTCGATGATCCGCGACTTGGTGGAAATCTCCATCGATATGATCCGCGAAGAGCGCCTGGAAGAAGTAGCGGACAAAGCGGAAGAACACGCCGAAGAAAAACTTCTCGACTTGCTTCTGCCCGGATCGGGGACGCCAACCACTACAGCATCGGCGGCTCCTTCACATGGGACCGCCGGGTTTGCGTTGCCTGGCGAAGAAAGCGACTCGGCGGCGTCGTCTGGGGGTGCTGCTTCGTCTTCAAATCGCACGCGAGAAAAACTTCGCCAGCAGCTGCACCAGGGCCAGCTTGACGACAAGGAAGTGGAACTCGAAGTCCGCGAGCGCAACATGCCGGCGTTTGAAATCATCTCTAACCAGGGCGTGGAAGAGATGGACATCAACCTGAAAGACATGTTGCCTAACCTCTTTGGCCAACGCACCAAGAAACGGAAGATGAAAGTCAGCGAGGCCATGGAGTACCTGATCCAGGAAGAAGAATCCAAACTGATTGACATGGACCAGGTCACCCGCGTGGCCGTAGAACGCGTTGAAAATTCCGGCATCATCTTTCTGGACGAGATCGACAAGATTGCCGGACGCGAAGGCGGCCACGGCCCGGACGTTTCCCGCGAAGGCGTACAGCGCGACATTCTGCCCATCGTGGAAGGCACCACTTGCAACACCCGTTACGGGATGGTGCGTACGGACCACATATTGTTCATCGCCGCCGGAGCGTTCCACGTTTCCAAGCCCAGCGACCTGATCCCTGAATTGCAAGGCCGCTTCCCGATTCGCGTGGAGCTGAAGTCGCTGACCATGGCGGATTTCATCGCCATCCTTACGGAGCCGAAGTCTTCGCTGGTAAAGCAGTACACTGCGCTACTGGAAACCGAAGGCCTGAAGCTGGAGTTCACACGCGAAGCGCTGGACGAAATCGCCAGCTTTGCTTTTAAGGTGAATGAGTCAACGGAAAACATTGGCGCGCGGCGTTTGCACACCATCATGGAGCGCGTGCTGGACGAAGTCAGCTTCAACGCTCCGGAGCTGAAAGAAAAAACCGTAAAGATTGACGATGCTTACGTCCGCAAGATGCTGGCGGATATCGTGAAGGACCAGGATTTATCGCGGTACATACTGTAGGTCGGATTTTTGACGCTCCGCTTCGCTGCGCGTGGGCCTACGGCAGTGAGGAAAGAATGCTTTGTCTGACCTTCCCTGCGCTTACCCGTCAGCGCGCGATGCGCGCCTCCGAGCCGCACTGGGCTAACTCTTGCCGCGCCTCCGGCGCTGGGGGGAATGACGTGCGGAGTCTTGCGACCGCCAGGAAACTCATTTCGTCACGTGCGATTTCCCCCTGGACTGAAGTCCAGGGCGAGGCGGGCAGGCTTGAAGTCTGCCCGCTTTTTGCGCCCGTCCATTCCTTGGAGAAGACAATGGCCCGGTGGCGGATTTCATTCCATGAGAGCGGCGTGCGATTGCGAAGATAGTAAAGAGGCGCGTTGTTGGCGGGCGCGGGCCGTCACCTGTTTGTTAATAACGGGCGGAGACGTGGCAGTGCCACGTCTCTACGGCGGGGTGTTTCAAGCGCGAAAGTGAACACTTCCGCAGAAGCATGTTTTCAAGATGTACTTCTTCGTACTGTATTCACCATAAGAACTGCGGTATGATGCGACAGCACAGGATAGGCAAGCTATTTGAAAACTAACGGGATCAGCAAAGAGCACTCGGCAGTCGGCCCAGGCGAAAAACAGAAAAGTTCGACCTCTCAGCCGTGGGCTTGGGCTTGGACGGCCCAAGCTCCGTCCAAGCTCCGTGCAAGCTCCGTCCAAGCTCCGTCCAAGGACGGTGCAAGGGCCATGCAAGGGGCGATGTCACTAAAGCCCTTTGTTTGCAACAAAAGCGGGAAAAATGCCGGGTGGGAGCGAAGAAATCGGGTGATCGGAGAATCTGGTGATCTGGTGATCGGAAAGCCAAGGCCAATCGCAGCCGGGGTCACCCGCGATCCAACTCTCACACCGCCGGGGGCGGCGGTGCCACACGAGCATCGCTTGGGATACAGAAGGAGGGGGGCGGCAGCAGTAATCGCTCGCACTCCATTTATGATGTGTGTCCCGCCTTTTTAAGTGATGGGACAAAAAAGGAAATCCGGGATCAGAAACAAGGAACAATCCTCATGCGGTTCGCCTCATTTCTAGTGTGCTTGCTCGTCGCCGGACTGGCCGGATGCGCCGTCCCGGGCGCGCCGATGGCGCCTTCTTTAGGCCTGCCGAAGCCGGTGGCTGACTTGAAGGCCGTCCGCAAGGGCAATACCGTCACGCTGACCTGGACTGTCCCGGAAAAAACTACTGACGGCGAGTTACTGCGCAAGCCCGGCAAGATGGTGGTTTTCCGCGATGCGCTGACCAGCGCTCCTGCTCAGCCGGTGTCCGAATTGCCGTTAGAACCGACCTTGAAGGACGCACGCCCGGAACGGGCGACGTCGCAGGATTCGCTCAGCAACCTGCTTGGTCCGCAACGCGCTTTTGATTTCGTGGTCTACAGCGTGGTGTCGCAAAATTACCTGGGAAAGTCAGCGGGGCCCTCGAATCAAGTGACCGTTGCCCTCATCGCAACCATGGCTCCGCCCTCCGTGGCGCAGGCGACACTTGGTCCGCAAGGCGTAACCATTTCTTTTCCCATGGAATTGCCCGCGCCTGAATCCAAGTTGGGCGCGCAATATTTCTACCGCATCATGCGCCGCGTGGAAGGTTCCGCACAGGCCGTGGCTGCCGGACAAGTCCGTCCGGGAAACCGGCCGGCCACTTTTTTTGATTCCGATATTGAATGGGAACAGCACTACGAGTATTGGGTAACGCCCGTGACGCTCTGGCAGAGCCAGAATAAATACGGCGAAGTGGAAGGCGACGACTCGCCGAAAGTCGCGGTCTTTACCCATGATACTTTCCCGCCGGCAGCGCCACAGAGCCTGCAAGCCGTGTTTTCCGGCGTTGGCCAGAAACCGTTTGTCGATCTGACCTGGTCGCCCAACACCGAGCCTGATCTGGCTGGCTACAACGTCTATCGCTATCCGCCAGGACAGCCGCCGGTGAAGGTGAACGCAGATTTGGTGAAGGCGCCTTCGTGGCGTGATACCGGCGTTCAGCCCGGCAAATATTTCTATATGGTCACCGCGGTTGACTTGCGCGGGAATGAGAGCGCCAAGTCGGAAGCTACGTCAGAGACGGTGCCGAAAGAATAAGCAATTGGCAAATAGCAATTGGCACCTGGCCTTAGCCCACGACACTACTGCCGACTTCCACGTGGTGTAAGCTAATTGCCATTTGCCGATTGCTAATTGCTAAATCACATTGCAATAGAACCCTCTGATTCAAGGACGCTCATGAAATACTGCCGCTTCGTTTCCGCTGAAGGCCCCCGTTACGGAATCATTGAAAACATGTCTGGCGTTGACCAGATCACCCACATCGCTCCGGGTAATGAGATCCCGGACTTTCTTGGCGCGCAGAAAGTAGCGCCCATTCCGGTAGCTTCCGCCAAGCTACTGGCGCCGGTGGATCCGGCCAAGATCGTGTGCGTGGGCCGCAATTATCGCGACCACGTAAAAGAGTTGGGCAATGACGAGCCGGCCGAACCGGTCATCTTTCTCAAGCCACAGACGTCGTTGATTGGCCCCGGGGACAAGATCGTCCGCCCACAGCGACTCTCGCAGCGCGTGGACTACGAAGCAGAGCTGACCATTGTGATCGGGAAGCGTTGCCGCAATCTGGGCGAAAACGAAGACGTAAAACCGTACATCCTGGGTTACACCTGCTCCAATGACGTGACCACCCGCGATCTCCAGCGCAAAGACGGACAGTGGACTCGCGCCAAGAGCTTTGACACTTTCTGCCCCGTAGGCCCCATCGTGACCGATGAAATTGATCCCTGGGCGGGCGTGCGCGTGGAAAGCTACGTGAACGGCGTGGTCAAACAATCAGAGAGCACCACGGCATTTATTTTTCCCGTGGACGTGATCGTCCGCTTCTGTGCCGCCGTGATGACTCTGCTGCCCGGCGACCTGATTCTTACCGGCACACCCGCCGGCATCGGTTCCGTGGTCGCGGGGGACGAGGTAGCAATCACGATCCAGGGGATCGGTTCGCTTAAAAATCCAGTGGTGGATAGTGACTAAAGCCACTGGGGAAAACTACTGAGCGCCAAATTCTTTAGCTCCTCTAACTCAAGGACTTAGGGCAAACGTTGCTTTCTTGTTCCGCGGCGAAAAACTATGGTCACCTTGTACTTTTGTGGTGCGCAAGCGATTCTGGTGGCGACGTCGGACGCTTTCGAGCGTCTCACATATGAGCCGCCATGTTCACCACGACCAAATCGCAGCAGATTAAATTCGGCATCCGCTCCACTTGGTGGAGCCTGCGTTGGCAAGGACAGAGCTGGCTGGTCTGCCTTTCGCGGCTGTGGACTTAAGCACGAAACTCAACGAGCCGATACCAAGTGAGTTGGCTCTTTTTGGTCACTATAAGCAAGCCCTTATTCCTGGAATTCGGGGACTTTAGATAGGGCATTCAACGTATTTTCATGCAACGCTGGCAGCCGCATCATGATCTATTAGGTAGAATGATCGTGCGTTCTCGCGAAGATCATGCAGCTGGAGTTGGGCCGCGCTGAAATTGGTTTCACAAAGAATCCTCATGGAAGAAACACTTCGTCTATACGTCTTCGCAGGAGTAGGAGCAGCCGCTTTGGCTGGCGCCATGGCCGCCTGGACCCGCAGCCATCGCAAATCCCCGGAACAGTGGGAACTGGAACGGCGTATGCGCATTTCTGAAATTGGCCGCATCACAGATGGCACCGTCATCGACGTGAGCGAACAGGGCGCCACGAGCGGCGAGATGCAGCTTCTGATTTACCAATATGACGTAGCCGGCGTGAGCTACGAAGCCAGCCAGGACGTAACCGCCCTGCGCCATCGTGTAGACCTGCATTCCTGCCGAGCTGGTTTGATGACGTCCATCAAGTACGATCCGTCGAATCCCGGCAACTCCATTGTCATCGCGGAAAACTGGACCGGGCTGCGGAATTAAGGGCCGGAAAATCGCTTCTCCAAGCGCACGCTGTAGCGCAGTCGCTTATCTCAGCCTGCGGCTTAACTGCTCTCAATAGTTTCTCGACTACATTCTCTGCGGTATAAGTGTTCTGTCCTGCCGTAAGAAACTGCGGGATCGCTTTCAAGTCATCGCCAGACGTGATCAAGCCCTGTTCGATGTGCTTACCGTTGCGGATCTGAGCGAGTCCAATGTTGGCCACCAGCGCGTTACACAAACACTTTCTGCCCACGGTGTTTTCCAGTTTGCCGCCCTTAGAGACATACACCGTAGCTGGCTCTCCCGGACAGCGATAGTCAATCTTGCCGTCCGGCGTGCGGTAGGCTTCACGGAGAAACCCGAGATCGCAAATTCGTGGACGCGCCGCGTGGATTGCGGGATCAGACAACGTCCCCGCCAGTTGCGCGACTTTGAACGGAAAGCCCGTAGGCGACGCCAACGGATCAGTAAATACCGCAGCCTGGCCGGCGATGGCTTTATCGATGAGCGCTTGTCTGTAGTCCAGGCGCAGGCCTGATTCCGCGCAAAAAGCAAATGCCGTTCCCACCTGCACGCCCGCCGCACCCGCAGCCAACGCATCTTTCACTCTTTCCGGATGGCCATATTCGCCCGCCAACCAAAACGGCAATCCGAGTTCGCGAATCTTAGCCAGGTCAACGTGGTCGCGCTCGCCGTAGATGGGTTCGCCCGCGGCATTCAGTTCCAATTTGCCGCGCGGCGGAGCATTGTGCCCGCCGGCCGTGGGGCCTTCAATCACAAAGCCATCCACTTTGCCGTTGGCTTTCTTCACCATGGTGGTCGCCAGAGTGTTGGACGCGATGATCGCCAGGAATTTGGGCCGCTTCAGAGGTGGCATGTCGCCGGGGACTGGGTTGCTCGAATAAATGTCGCGGGGCGTGAAGGTCATGGTGCAGTCGTCGCCAGGCTGGGCTCCGGTTACGTAAAGGTCATAACTTGCAGATTCATGTTTCGCCAGCTGATCGAGCACGCCGGGAATCTTCAGCGGTATTCCCGCGCCCATCAGCACATATTCCACGCCGGCCAGCATCGCTCCATAAAGACTGGGCAGGTGCGGCATCTGGACTTTTTCCAGATAATTGATGCCCACCGGGTTGTCGTGACCTTCGCGCGCCAAAAAAACTTCAACAAAGTTGGCGACGATGCACAGTTCCTGCAGCTCGGGGGAGCTTTCCTTGGAGTGCATGGCCAGGGTCTTGTAAGAAGCGCCCGGGCGCTTCCCGCCGGGGATGAAATACTCCTGCAGGATTCGCTCGGCCATCGCGGGGACTGGAAAATGATCGAGCGCGTGGCGCATGTGGCGGCCCGGATCGCCATGTTGCAAACGCCTGGCCAGGATATGGTCCAGCGCTGTTCCGGAAACCACGCCCAGCTGGCCGAGCCGGGAAACTGCACGGGCCAAACGCCAGTCAGAAATACCGGCGCCCATGCCGCCTTGAATAACAACCGGAGTCACAATTGGATAACTACTCATAACCCCGATTGTGACAGTGTTAACGCTGCCCGGCTGTCAGAGTTTGGTAATAGGAAAGTGTGACGGCGCTCACAATCGTGCTGTGAGAATCGGTGACAGGGGTAAAGCTTCCCGTGGTTTCTCTAACTTAGAGGTCCTTGCCGGAAGCCTTGTGGCTGGTCTTTGCCGCGACTGGAGCGGCTTCGGGCTTGGCCGGAGCGGTCTTCTTGGCAGCCTTTAATTTTTTGGCCGCCTGTTCGGCCCAAACTTTCTGCATTTCGCGTTGGTTCTTGTTTTTCATGTGTTTTATATATTCGCTTTATATTCTTATTGCTAGATGTCCTAACCGGTGACTATTTTGAGCCCAGCGCTTCCACAATACGGTCAAAGTCTTCGAGGGACCCGTATTTCAGAATGATTTTGCCTTTCCCTTTGCGGTCCTGGATCTCCACTTTCACTCCCAGGCTCCGTTCCAGACTCTGCTGCGCTTCGCGCACGTTGGGATCAGACGCCTTGGACTTCTTGTCTTTCTTTTGTTCCAGTTCTTCCGGGTTCAACAGTTTGGACACCAGTTCTTCGGTCTGACGAACTGACAGCTGCTTCTCAACAATTTCGCGCGTTGCTTTTTCCAGATGCTGCGGAAAGCCGGCAAGTGCCAGCAAAACCTTGGCGTGACCGAAGCTCAGAGCACCGCTTTCCAGAGTGTCCTGGACCGCCATGGGCAGCTTGAGGAGCCGGATAAAGTTGGCGATGCTGGCACGGTCTTTTCCTGTCCGCTGGGCGATCTGTTCCTGGGTCAGACCAAACTCCCGGCTCAATCTTTCGAACGCTCGCGCTTGTTCCACAGGGTTCAGATCTTCACGCTGAAGATTTTCGATGATAGTAATCTCCATGGCTTGCTCATTGGAGATCTGCCGGATGACGGCCGGGATGGTCGTCTTGCCGGCGCGCTTGGACGCCATCCAACGGCGCTCACCTGCGACGAGTTGGTATCTACCATTCGCTGCGGGACGAAGAACAACCGGCTGGATTACTCCAGTTGCCCGGATGGAATCCGCTAGTTCCACCAGCGCTTCTTCGTTTACGCGCTTGCGCGTTTGGAAGGGATTGGCGTCGATGAGATCAACCGGTATTTCCTGTGAGCCTGCTGTGACCGGTCGAAGGGCGGACGCAGTACCAAGCGTTGTACTGGATCGGGCAGGCAGTAGCGAATCAAGTCCGCGGCCTAAAGCTTTTCGTTTGTCATTCATTTCCAAATTCTCAACTCAATTCTTCTCAAAGAATAATTCAATCGCTATTCGACTTGGTTGGGACTTTCTAGCTGCCAGGGAGATTGCGCCGTCAGCAACGGACAAAGGCCGAAACGTCAGCACACTAACTGTGCGTCGCTGCGGCAAGCTGGATTCGGCCCATCAATTCCTTAGCCAGGCGAATGTAGCTTTCTGCTCCGCGTGAGCGCACGTCATACAGCAAAGCCGGCTTGCCATAACTCGGCGCCTCGGCGAGTTTCACATTTCGCGGGATGATGGTTTCCAGCAACTTGTCTTCGAAGTGTTTCTTCAACTCGTCCGTGACTTGTTGCGCCAGGTTCGTGCGCTCGTCGTACATGGTCAGGACCACGCCTTCCACTTCCAGCGTAGGGTTGAAACTCTGCCGCAGCCTCTCAATGGTGTCCAGAAGTTCGCTCATGCCTTCCAGGGCGAAGTATTCGGCCTGCATGGGAATCAAGACAGAATCGGCTGCGACAAGAGCGTTTAGCGTAAGCAGATCAAGGGCCGGCGGGCAGTCGAGGACTATGAATTCAAAATGGTCGCGAACGGTTTGCAAGGCGTTTCGCAGGCGGAACTCCCGCTCGTCAACCGAAACGAGTTCAATGTTTGCTCCAACCATGTTCTTGTGAGACGGGATCAGGCTCAGGCCTTCCAGTTCAGTCTGCAAAACGGCCTGATCAGCAGCGGCTTCACCCATCAGTAAGTGATAGGTGTTGATACGGTCTGGATCGCGGGCAAAGCCCAGGCCGCTGGTGGAATTCGATTGCGGGTCGCAGTCCACCAGGAGGCATTTGACCTCAGCGGCTGCAAAGGACGCTGCCAGATTGATGGCCGTGGTGGTTTTACCCACGCCGCCTTTCTGGTTCGCTACAGCTATGACTCGTCCCATGGGGTCCTTTTGTCGTTTCCGGCTCGGTACTGGTTTTGTGTTCTTGGAGCCCTCAAGTTGGGCCCAGTGAAAACGATCTTGTTTGAATTTAGTTTACGGTGGACGAATCTGCAACGCCGCAAATTGGGGCAATGCGGAAGGTTTGTTCCACGTGGAACAGCATGGTACCTACTACCCTTAGTGTTCCACGTGGAACACTGTTTACTAATTGGATGCCGGACGAAAGTCTGGTGAGTGGAAGAACCCACTTGGGGCACGTATTGCGCACGGAAAGGATGCCCAATGATTCTACATTGAGTGCGAAAACGTCACCGCGATTCCACTATTACCATCTGGGTTCCTGAGCCAGCCAGTAGATGTACAAGCTGCAATAAGGCCCCGAAAGCAGGTTTCGTCGTTGGCGGCGTTTGAGAGTTTTTCCCACTGGCCACTCGGCAAAGCCTATCCTGCTCGGTTTTTATCGTTAACTTGGTGCTAGGGTTTGCCGAGAAGCTCCCACTATTACTAACTTGGTTCTGGGGCTTTTAGTCCGGTCAGCAAAATCCTTGAATGCCCTCCAGGCAGCTCCGATGGCGCCTGCCAAACAATCCCATTTGCCGCACTTTTAGCGATTTCAAATTGGCTGGTACCAATCATCAACGCCAGCTTTCCCCCATCCTGGACTAAGCCTGCGGCCAAGGACAATGTTCGCTCAAATTTCTCAACTGCTCGCATGGTGACCAGATCACCCTTTCCCGGGTACACCTCCGCTCTTTCACGGAAGATCTTCACGTTCGTCAGCTTCAGGGCAAAAGCCACTTCGCTCAGAAACACGGCTTTCTTGGTGCTGGCTTCAATCAACGTAACTTCCGATTCCGGAGAGAACATAGCTACGGGCAATCCCGGAAAACCTGCGCCCGAGCCCAGGTCTATGATGTGTCCGCGCCAGCCTTCCGGAATCAACGTTTTTGCCGCGAAGAACGATTCGCCGAAATGCCTGGTCACCATGTCGCCGGCTTTCCGGATGGCCGTTAGGTTTATCTTGGCATTCCATTTCAGCAGTAATTCGAAGTAGGTCTGCGTCTGCTCGGCAATGATTTGGGACCGCGGCCCCTGACGCAAGTCGATGTAAGGGCGCAGCAGATCAATGATGATGTTGGTTTCCATGGGATGTGTTCAACGCTGATTCGGGCTAATGGGCGGTAGCCTTCCTTACAGTACCAATTCCCGGCGGCAAAGATTCCAGCAATTCTCTCGCAGTCCTTTGTAGGACGGGATGCCGGGCCTCCGGAGCGATCTCCGCCAACGGCTCCAAAACAAAACGCCGTAAGTGCATCCGCGGATGAGGAATGGTAAGCCCTGCTTCATGAACGGCCATTTCATTGAAAAGGGCAATGTCTATGTCCACGGTCCGGGGCGATTTGGGCTCAATTCGTTGCCGGCCCATGGATTGTTCCAGAGCCAGCAATCCGTCCAACAAGTCTTTCGGTTTAAGCTCCGTTTGAAGGGCAACGGCCGCATTTAGGTACCAGGGCTGTTCCGCAGCCACATCTACCGGTTCGGTTTCGTAGAAGCCAGATACGTTCATCACTGTGCCCAGCTCTCCCAAACGATGCACTGCCTCATGCAGATTCTTCTCGCGATCCCCGAGATTTGCTCCCAGTGACAGGTAGGCAATGTTCTTCACTCGGGTATTTTACCCGGCTCAAGGGGCCTGTACCTGGAACGGGCGAGGTCCCGTTACGTTGGTGACCTAGGTTAACCGGGTGAGTGTCGATATTCTTCAGCCATGGCTTTGCAAGCTCTCCTCCTCTCCAAAGACCCTGAGGTCCAGCGCACCATCCGGCGCGTGCTGGATTCCGCCAACATTGAACTTGATCTTTCCAGCAACGTGGAGCAAGCACGCCTGGCGATTACTCGCCGTAAGTACGACGCTCTTCTGGTGGACTGCGACGACATGCCAGAAGGTCCCGCGGTACTGCGTGAACTCCGGCAGGGAAAGTCCAATCGCAGCTGTATCGCTTTCGCGCTGGTCAACGGCCGGACGACCGTTCAGCAGGCATTTGAAATGGGCGCAAATTTCGTTCTGGACAAACCAATTTCCATTGAACGTGCCAGCCGCAGTGTGCGTGCCGCGCAAGGCCTGATCCTGCGTGAGCGTCGCCGTTACCATCGCCATCTGCTCAAGGCCAGCGGAGCGATCATGGTGGATTCCGGCGCCGAACTTGTCGTCAGCATTACTAACATCAGCCAGGGCGGAATTTCCATTGAATGCAATCGCCAACTGGATGAAGGCGGCGCGGCTAAGCTGCGCTTTCAGTTACCCGGAACCAGAAGGTCCATGGAGATCAAGGGTGAAATAATATGGTCCACCGCGGAAGGCCGCGCGGGCATCCGTTTCCAGGTGCTAGCCGTGGACGTGAAGAAAGAACTCGACACCTGGCTGGACAAACGCGCTCTGCCTCTGGGCAATGGCGCCATGTTTATCAATGCCACGATGTAAGAAGCGGTTTCGAAACAAAGAGTTTGCTTTGGGAACAAGGCTGCGAAAGCAGCCTTTTCTTATGCCTGCTGAGGAGTAGCGATTGCCATGGCCGGGACTCGCTCGTCTGCTGGTCCGGGCAACGTGATTTCTTCCCAAAGAGATTTGTCTTTTAGCAGTCGGGACACCAACGCGGTGTGCATGGCGTGTCCGGCGCGGTCGGCCACAATGCGACCAATAATCTGCTTGCCCAGCAAGGCCAGGTCGCCAATCAAGTCCAAGACTTTGTGGCGGACGAATTCATCTTCAAAGCGCAACGGACCGTTCTTCACTCCATCGTCCGTGAGCACGATTACGTTTTGTTCCGTGGCGCCGCGGATCAGTCCCATGTTGCGCATAGCTTCCTCTTCGCGCAGGAAACCGAACGTCCGCGCCGCGGCGAGTTCCTTGCTGTATTGATCGCGCGAAAGATCAATCTCAAAAGACTGGTCGCCGATGGGCGGAGCGAATTTGATTTTGTAGGAAACCGAATAACCGGGTGCCGGATAAGCGGCGATAAACTTGTTGCCTTCGCGCACTTCAACTTCCCGCAGAATCCGCAGGTAGGAACGCTTCTTGCGCTGCTGTTTCAAGCCGGCTTTCAGGATGAGATCGATGAACGGTTGTGCGCTGCCATCAAGAATTGGGACTTCCAGATTGTCGAGCTCGACGATCGCATTATCGAGACCGATGCCGATGAACGCGGAGAGCACATGCTCGGTGGTGGAAATCAAAACGCCTTGCTTCTGGAGACTGGTGGCGTAACTCACGCGGGCTACGTTGCGTCCGGTGGCTTCAATTTCAAAGTTGTCGAGATCAACGCGGCGAAAAACAATTCCTGTTCCGGCGGCAGCGGGAACAATACGGAGACACACTGGAGCGCCGCTGTGCAAGCCGACCCCGTGACACTCCACGGTCGATCGAACTGTTTGCTCGAATGACAAGTGATTCTCGCTGAATAGTTTACAGCGTACCCCAATAGGCGCGTATGTGGTTTTTTTACAACAAACCGTGCACGGAGGAATACGCTTGGGGGCTATTTTTTGGGGTGATCTGACCGGTGATCAACGAGAATCGGAGTGAAATATGAGGGCGGAGGGTTGATGTTGTAGGCGATCGACAATAGATACTGTTGGCGCAAGACCTGGCCGTTATGGGTGGCCAGAATGCTGAACGGGGTGTTAACTCCCTGGATGCTCTTCCAATTATCGTAAAACTCGGCTTCCTCATCGCGGTCTTTGTACTGCGGATCGCGAACCGAAAAAACCTTCTTGACTGGCAAATGGGTCTTGAGGTCAACCATGATGGTCACGGCTTCATTCTTCGCATTGATCACGGAAATCTTTTCGGTGACTTTGTTTTCCGCCAGCGTCTGGCCTTCATCCAGCAGAATGGTGCCGGGCTGATACAGCCAATCACGAAGTACAGTTTCAATCGAATAGCGCCGGCGCAGCATGGACAGACGCAGACTGTCGTCTTTCAGCGGATTGAGTTCGGTGTGCCCTTTGTAGGTAACTTCGTAGATCTTGTCGCCGAGGTAAAGCGTGACGATGTCGCGTTGTTCGGTCAATTCCCAGCGATCAGCATCGGGCCAGCGCTGGTAGCGGTAGTATTTCGCGCCGCCCACTTGAGCTTCGTTGTGATAGCGGCCATAACGGCCTTCGCTGTAGGAATCCTGGACGCTCATATAAGCGTTCCCGCCCAACGCTTCAACCATCTGGTCCACAATGGCGCGCGCTTTTTGCTGGTTCGTGAGAGCTTCCTTGCCCACGTTGGCAGGAGCGGCTTGCTGGCCGAGTAGCGCAGTGGAACACAACAGAAGAAGGACGGATAATCTCATGGATGTTTTTTTATCTTTAATAACTTGTGCAAAATTGGATGCGGGACGGGCCAATCCCGCTGCCCGACTCTAGCCAACCAGTACAGCGCCGCCATTCGCATTCAGGATTTCCCCGTTAATAAAGCCTGCGTGGGCGGTGCACAAGAATAACACTGTTGCCGCAATTTCTTCCGGCTTGCCGGCCCGGCCCAAGGGAATAGTGGCAAAAACCCGTTTACCGATCTCCGGATCGCGTAACGCTGGGGCGGCCATGTCCGTTTCCACCCAGCCCGGGGCCACGCAGTTTACATAGATGCCGTCGCGCGCCAATTCGGTAGATAGGCCTTTGACCATGCTGATCATGGCGCCTTTGCTGGCTGCGTAGTCGCAGTGGAAGGCTTCTCCGCGCTGGCCGGCTGTGGAGCTAATGAGCACAATGTGGCCGCCGGAGCGCTGCTTCTTCATAGCGGCCACGCCGTGTTTGACGAGGCCAAAAATGCTGTCCAGGTTGATAGCCAGAGTGGAGCGCCATTGTTCGTCCGTCATCTGGTCGACTGGAGCATCGTGCGGAGGCCAGACGCCGTGGTTGCCGACCAGGATGTCTACTTTCCCAAAATTCTTCACTGCTGCGTCAATCAAGGTCGCGCAAGATTCGGTGGTGGAAAGTTCGGCTTGCACGGCGATGCACTGCTCGTTCCCGCCGCATTCGGCTGCAAGCTTGTCGGCTTCAGCTTTAGCTTTTTGGTAGTTGAAAACCACCTTCGCACCGGCCTGTGTAAACATCCGGACACATGCAGCGCCAATGCCGCGTGAACCTCCGGTAATGACGGCAACGCGGCCTTCCAGAGACAACACGATCCCGGGCTTGGATAGCGAACCTGACATAGAATCCCTAGCTTAGAAATCCTTGACTTAGAAACCCCTGATTTAGAAATCTAACGATACGAGACGCGCGTGATCCGCGCAACCAGCAGCTGAGAGACGCAATTACTTGGACGAAGTAATTACCGACTGCGCCGGCTCATGCCATTCCGCCGCGGCGTGTACGAAAGATTCAAACAGCTTGTGTGACCAGCGGTCCTGATCAAAACTCCGCTCCGGATGCCACTGCACAGCCAGCACATAATGATCAGGCAGAGTACCTTCCACGGCTTCAATCACTCCGTCGTCCGGGCAGCGGCCGACAGCGCGCAAGCCGTCACCAATTTTTTCGGCCGCCTGATGATGGCTGGAATTCACGGGGATACCAGAAGCCGCCACGCCACCAATTTCTTTTGCCAGCAGAGAATCTTGATCGACCACCACCTGATGTGCGAACTGAGCTTCGCGCCGGGCTTCGTGGTTAATCTTGGATTCAATGTGCTGGATCAACGTCCCCGATCGCCAGACGTTGAGCGATTGCAGCCCATAGCAAATTCCCAGAATCGGTTTGTGCAGGTTGTAGGCGTCCTGGAGCAGGAGTTCGTCGGCGGCGTCTCGCAGAGAATCAGCGGCATTGGTTTTGGGATTCAGCTCGGCGTTGAATTTTTGGGGATCAATATCCGCCTTGCTCCCGGGCAGCAAGATGGCCGAACACTGGCTGATGCGCTTGGCAATCTGTTCAGGAGGAAGCCCAAGCTGCACCACAACTGGCTCTGCACCGCAGGCTTCCACGGCCCTCAGGTAGGGCGACAGGGCGCGCGCGCTGTATTCAAGATCATACGAGCACAGCTCAGGAATCGCAATACGCGGCTTGTTTTCTAGTCTTTTGGGCTCAGATGATGACAACTTCACTTCTTTTTTGGATCTTTCTTCCCACTTGGAATACTTTTCTTCACTGTTTACTCTTTTGATTCTCTAGCAGGATTACCCAAAGGAGAATACCGGTAGTAAATATCAGCCATGGCGGCACGAGCCTTCTGCGAGACAGCTTCCACGTCCCGGGAGGTTAGTCCCGTGGTCGGGATGGGATCGGCGATGATCAACATTAACGGACGCGGCTTCATGTGAAAGCTGTTCATCTTTAAAACTTCGTAGGTCCCAACCAGCACGACCGGAACCACGTCAACCTGGGCTTTGATCGCTGCGAAAAACGCGCCGCCCATGAAGGGCTGCAAGTGTCCGGTTTCAGAACGGCTGCCTTCTGGGAAAATCACCAAAGGCATGTTGTTCTTGATGGCGATGACCGCCTGATGCAAGCTGCGAATCGACGCCTTGGGGTTTTCTAAAACCACCGGAATCTGGCCCGAACGTTTCAAATGCCAGCCCATGAACGGGTAGCGGAACAATTCCTTCTTGGCCAGAATCCGAAATTGGAACGGCAAGTTCGTATACAAGACCGGAATATCCAACGCAGAAAGATGGTTGGATACATAGACATGCGCTTTGGTGGTATCGATTTTTTCCAGACCCTGCACGGTGACAGGTGAACTCGCCGTAAAGAGAATCATCCGCGACCATAA
>JANXPR010000152.1 GCA_025357215.1 Acidobacteriaceae bacterium
CTAGCGGCTTCTCTGGGAGCCCCTCACCTTTTATACTTCTCGCCATGCATGATCTGCACATCGGCACTTCAGGCTGGTCATATCCCACGTGGAAACCGGCGTTCTTTCCGGACAAACTTCCTTCCAAACGCTTTCTGGAGTTCTACTCCACGCAACTGAACACCGTGGAACTGAACGCGACGTTTCGCCGCATGCCCACGGCCAGCGCGATTGCCGGATGGGTAAATGCCACCACGGCGGATTTCCGCTTTGCCGCCAAGGCCCACCAGTCCATTACGCATATAAAGAGGTTGAAGGGCGCGGACGAGTCGGTGCGGTTTTTCCTGCAGAGCCTGGAGCCAATGCGGCAGTCGGAAAAACTGGGACCGATTTTGTTTCAAGTCCCGCCGAATCTGAAAGCCGATACTGGATTGCTGGAAGCGTTCGTCCAGTTGTTGCCGCAGGCTTACAAGTGCGCGTTTGAGTTTCGCCATGAGACATGGTTTACGGACGCGGTGTACGACATCCTGAAGAAAAAGAACGTTGCGCTGTGCTGGGCGGAGAGCGAAAAGATGACCGTTCCGAAAGAAGCAACGGCGGATTTTCTTTACTATCGTCTGCGCCTGCCGGGTTTCAGCAAAATACAAATGGAGAAGCTGAGCGAAGAACTCAAAACTCATCGCCAGAGCCGGGAGGTCTATGCCTTCTTTAAGCACGAAGACGAGCCAGAAGGTGCGCTGAACGCCGTTGTGGTAGCGCGGGCCAATGGGATTGAGGCGAAGCCGTTTGTGATGCCGGAGAAGAAAGCGGCAGGGAAGAAGAAAGCGCCCGGGAAATAAATGGGAAGTGTAGGAAATTAGGATATGAGGTGTGGGGCCACGAGACTCATGAATTCGCGAGGATTGATGATCTTTGTATTTCTCCAGAATTGTGGGAAGTGGCGCTGGTTGCCCGTTATCAGATAGTCGGCGCGAGCTTCTTCGGCGCATTCGAGAAACATATTGTCGTCTGGGTCTTTGGTCACATCGAGCTGGTGTGCCGGAGCTACATGGTAACTGTTGTGATCAATGAGTTGCAGAAGTTGTTCGCGCATGCCTTTTCGAATGCCAAGCTCACGCCGGGACAGGACTTGGCGATACTCAGCAAGAATGGGAGCCGAGGTATAGAGCCGGGCGGGTTTCGAAATTGCCAAGAGGAAGACTGTTCGTGGCAAGCTATCCGGTTTTAAGGCTGCGGACACGACGATATTCGTGTCGATAACAAGCCTAAGGGGCAGCATTATCTCTTCCGTTTACTGACCCGCGCGGCTTTGATGATTTTGTCAATTTGTCGCGACGTCAGTTTATGCGTCCCGCGGTTCTTAGACTCAGCGCCAATCAGCTTGAGTACCTCGGGCTCAGGCGCGGCAAGCCGGACGTAGTCTCTTAGGCTAAGCAGTACAGCTCTCGGCGTTCCACGCTTCTCAATGACCAGTGAACGGTTCTCATCTTCCACGCGACGCAGCAATTTGCCAAAATTAGCGCGAGCGTGAAGAGCAGAGATGACAATGCTATTGTCAGAGCTAGGCATGAACTCTCCGTTTCATCTAGTTGAACTGTACAGTTGGTGGCTGTTGATGTCAAGGTGTTTGGCTTTAACAAAAACAAAAGCGACTGCACCAATGTTGCTATTTACCGTCTGCCCTATCCGCCGCATACTAAACACATGACTCCGGCAAGCCAGCGTGTGATCACCGGCTTTCTTGACTACCTCAAAGTAGAGAAGGGGTTGGCGCCGCTTTCTGTCGACGCTTATGAGGCTGACTTGGTCCAGTTCAACGCGTTTCTCGCCGATCGCCGCCGTGAACCGCTACAGGCCCGACGCGAAGACGTGCGGGCGTTCATGAAACAGCTGTTCGCAAACGCCGTAAGTGATCGCTCCGTGGCGCGCAAACTTTCTGCCTTGCGGCACTTCTACAAATATCTCTTACTTGATCGGATCATCAAGCACGATCCAACGCTGGATATTGATTCGCCGAAGCAATGGAAGGTCCTGCCCAAGTCGCTGGCGATCGGAGAAATTGACGCCATGGTAGCTTCGGCATCGCGCGAGGCCCCAGGAGATTCCAAGCTTGCGCCAGCGCTCGCGCAACGAGACTGCGCCCTGTTGGAAATGCTCTACGCCGCTGGCTTGCGCGTGTCTGAAGTGATCAGTGTAAAACTGGAAGACCTGAAGCTGGACATGGGCCACGTGCTGGTTCGCGGCAAAGGCGATAAAGAGCGGATTGTCCCACTGGGGCGGGGCGCGCAGAATGCAATCCGCTTCTATATTGAAGATGGCAGGGAAGCATTGCTCAACGAACGCGTTTCGCCGCTGCTGTTTGTCCGGCGTGGTGGAGGCAAACTGACCCGCCAGCGCGTATGGCAGATGGTAAGCCAGTCGTCCAGTCAGGGCCGGCACGCCAGCCCGCATATGTTGCGGCACAGTTGCGCTACACACATGGTGGAAAACGGAGCCGACTTGCGTACCGTCCAGACCATTCTGGGGCACGCCGATGTTTCCACCACGCAGATTTATACCCACGTTGCGCTGGATAGGTTGAAGGCCGTGCATCGCCAATTTCATCCCCGTGGCAAGACCAAGAAAGTTGCCGGAGGCCAGGGATGAGGTTGCCTGTCGCTAGCGTAGTCTCCGCACGGGCAAAACATCGCATGTCCTCGTTGCCGAAGGCCGCCGAGCCTGCCTCAGTCAAAATCGCGCCGGAAATCCAGAGAGGTATCAGCAAATTTCTGGACCACCTTGGTTCCGAGAAGAATGCTTCAGCGCATACGCTGCGGGCGTACCGCAATGAACTGCGGCGTTTCGGCGAATATCTTGGCCCGGACATCCGCTGGAAAGATATTGACCATGTGTTCATCCGTGGATTCTTATCGTCACTGCATGCGCAAGGTTTAAGCAAAGTATCCGTGGCGCGGGCTCTGGCTTCCATTCGCTCTATGTATAAGTGGCTGGCAAGGGAAGGTTTGGTGCAGCAGAATCCGGCCAAGCTGGTAGCTACTCCCAAACTACCCAAGAAGCTGCCTCGCGTGCCTACTCTCGAAGAAATGAACGGCCTGTTGGATAGCGGCATGCCGGAGAGTTCGGCATTTCCTGAACGTGACCGCGCAATCTTTGAACTGCTTTACGGATGTGGCTTGCGCAATTCGGAACTCGTGGGCATCGAACTAGCGGACATCCAGGAATCCAACGGCGTAATTCTGGTCCGAGGGAAAGGAAAGAAGCAGCGTTACGTCCCGTTGGAAGGCGCGGCCGAGGAAGCGTTACATGCTTACCGTCCAGAGCGGCAAAAAGTCTTGAACATTACCGGTAAGACAACGCGCCGTTTATTCATCAACCAGCGCGGTGGTCCGCTCACCACCCGCAGCGTAGGGCGGATCGTAAAACAGATCGCGGTGGCCCGCGGCCTGCCGCCGGACATTCACCCCCATACCCTGCGGCACGCCTTTGGCACCCACATGCTGACAGAGGGAGCTGACTTGCGCGCCATACAAGAGTTGCTAGGTCACGAGCGCTTGTCTACAACTCAGAAGTACACCCAGCTATCGGTAAGCCATGTTATGGACGTATACGACCGCACCCATCCCAGAGCGAAGTAGACTACATTTTCGGTTCTAGCTTGGCAAGCTGTAAGTTCTTGTGAGAAGCTTGGGTATCTAAAAAGGGACTTACTCCATGAAAAAGTACCTAGTTGTAGCTGTACTGCTGTGCTCCATCTATGCCGTTGGTCAGTTGGCCACAATTGGAGCCGGACCTAAGCCTCCAGCTCCAGTTTTGGCTTCGCAGTCCGGAACTGCTCCTTCAGGTTCCGCAGCTGTCGTGTCCGCCAATGCGGCAACCCACGACCAGGTGATGACGCTGCTAGATCTGATGCAGGTTCGCAAGCTGATGCTTTCCGCCGTGGACGGGATGAAGAAGGCCATGGCGACCGGGGCTGAAGACAGTCTCCGTCGCAGAGTGCCCAATCCCACGCCGCAGCAGATCGCACGGATCCACTCCATGCTCGATGCGGCACTGGAAGATCTGCCCATGGACGAAATGGTGGAATCGGTTGTTACCGTTTACCAGCGTCATTTCACCAAGAGTGACGTGGAGGAGTTGATCCGGTTTTACTCGTCTCCAGTTGGGCAGAAGGTCCTCCACGAACAACCTCAGATGATGCAGGAGAGCATGCAGGCCGGCGCTGAGATCCAGAGAAAGCGTTATGACGAAATCATGCTGAAGATCCAGAAGAAAGCTGACCAGTTGGCGGACGAGGATGAGAAAGAGAAAGCCCAGGCGCCAAAAAAATAAGCGCAAGCTCGGTTCAGGCCGCCGCAACACTGACTAAAAAACGGTGAGGACTCCTTCATCATGAACATTTTTGGATTCTATCGGTTTGGCCTGATCTTTCAGGTGATTGCCATCATCCATTTCATTCGGCGGCGTCCGGATAACTACTGGATGTGGATCATTCTTTTTGGTCCCAGTGGT
>JANXPR010000236.1 GCA_025357215.1 Acidobacteriaceae bacterium
ATTTGGCAAAAGGGCTCTTGGCCCTTGCTGGCCGCACTCGGATGCCGGTCTTGTCCTCTTCAAACACCAACGTGTCGCCAGGACGGACTCCAAGCGCACGTCGAATCGCAACTGGCACGGTGATTTGGCCCTTCGTCGTGATCTTTGCCTGTTTCTCCAATGCCACCTCCAGATTCCTTACTTAGGTATAGCAGCTCCTTACTTGTGTTGATAGGCTAACGAGCTGCACGGTTCGAGTCCGGAGTGCGATGGCGATTCCGATGGAGAACACTGCGCCAAGCTCAAGACGGAATCGCCTCTTCGTGATGTTGTCAGCTGCGGCATGGACAGGTTCTCTTTCTTCTTCCGCGCTGCCCGGTCGCCGTCTGGTTCTGCCTATGGTCATCCAGCAGACTGATTTCGAGGTCGACAAATCTCCACTGGTATTTCTTTCGCCGCTGTTCCGGTCTTCTCAATTCGAAGTTTGCAGGCGACCTTCGACTTAAAGCTTTGCGCCTTTGTGAACGTATTCGCCAACGATCTCGGCCAGCCACTGCCAAGCCAGTACGGTCCTGCCACTCGCTGCTTTTGTCTTTGAATCGCTCGTTGATGGCCAGGCTGAACTTCGCCAGGGCGATCCCTCGGTGTGTACTCCCCTTTAGGGTTCTTGCACACATTTCCGACGAGGATCACCTTGTTGACGCTCTTTGCCAAGTTGTTCCTCCTGAATTTGAGCGCAGATGCTGGTTTCCGACCCATTAGATCTCGCTGAGGATCTTGCAAGCTCTGTGATCGAGTAAACGGGCCAACACCTCAGCATCGTTGGCGGCATCCACCGGATCGCGCGAGAGCGCCAAACGTAGCGCATTCTTCAGCCAGAAAGAAGCGGTCGGGTCGCCCAACACCTGTTCGACGTCAGGCAGTGTCATTTTATCTCCGGCAAGCTCCAGAGGCTCCAACGCTTCGCATTGGCAGATTACGCAATGCTTCTGCCGTGGCGCATAACAGATCAGTTCACCCCGGTCGCGCAGACATACGGGGCAATGTAAAGCGACAAGGTTTGATAATGATGATGACGACGACAAAGTCTTACTCCCTTCTTCAAGAACATCCACTGGTGCTGCCACAGGTCATGCAACGGTGGCACGAGCCGCTGCGCACCATGAGCGAGCCGCAGTTGGCGCACGGGGGCGCATCTTCGAGGTTCACAATTTTCGCCAGCGCCTTGACCGCATCACCGTTCACCATTTCGCCGACGGCGGACGGCACGACAAAGAGACTTCCAGTTGCATCTTTGAGAAAACGAAGATCGATCCAGCGGAAGAGGTAGTCCATCACAGAGGTCGCATAGCCAATGTTGGTGTTGGTCGACCAGCCGCTAGGCTCAAAGCGCGTGTGGCAGAACTTTTCGCAGAGTACGCGGATCGGTACGCCGTACTGAAGCGCGAGAGACACGACGGTCGCAAACGAATCCATGAGGCCAGAAACCGTCGAGCCCTCTTTGGCCATTTTGATAAACAGCTCTCCGGGCTGTCCGTCCTCATGCAGCCCGACTGTCACGTATCCTTCCTGGCCGCCAACAGAGAAGTGATGCGTGATAGCCCGCCGCTCGTCCGGCAATCGCCGACGCTGAGGACAGGAGGCGATGGTTTGACTGCTCTCGTTTACTGGCATCTTCACCTCCATGTCGTCAAGTTAAGGAATTGGGCCAATGCTGGACTGCAAAAGATGGCAGTGACGGCACCCAACACAGCCGGCCGCGGCGGTGATGCGGCAAACTGATTCCCGAAAGATGTCGGGAATGAGCAACGGTTCTCCGCTTCGGGTCAGGAACACCGGAGCAACCTGAGAGCTGAAATGACGGTCTTTGCCCCAGAGTTCGAGCGCCGCCATTCCGTGGATGCCACGGAAAAGCACGGTGTTTCGGAGCGTCGGCCGTCTGCCTTCCTCCGAGGTTTCCAACCGATGCGCGGGAATGAGCAGTTCGTATATCTGGCCTCTGCGAAACATCTGCAACCGGACCAATTGAGGCGCAACCACAACCGCATGCAGACCGTTTCTGCCGATAGAATCAATGCGCTGGAGCCAGGCGAGCGGTAGTCCGTCTGCGCCTACAAAGCCAGCATAGAAGCCGACGTGAGGAACCGCGCCGCCGGACTCAACGCCTCGAATGACGTATCTCCGAGCCAGGTGCTGATGCTCAATCGAGACCGACGGCTCGCAATAGATTCCCGCCTTCTGTAGCTGTTTGAGCGCCGTTGTGGGCAGACGGAGGCCGCGAAGGGCCAGAACCTGTTCCCGGCTCAGACGGTTCGTTTTGTCACTCATCATCACCATGGCTAACTCGCGATGCTCCTTCGGATCGGGCAGCCAAGGGCCGCGCGGATCATCTCTTTTGTGCATCCGGCCCAGCACCGATACTTGCGCGGATCACTGACGGCGATAGCCAGGTTGTCTCCAGTCCGGTCGCGCCCCTGCTGGGCGCACGCCGGGCACCGCGTCCAGAAATTACGGCCCTGTCTGCGCGTGACCGTTACGTGATCGAGAATGCGAAACTCGCGTCGCGCCGGATCAGGCGGTGGGAGGGTGATGCCGCGCTGGGGAACAAGCTCTTCGGGCATTTTCAGGCCAGCCACAAACACCGCCATCTCTTCGGCGGTGATTCGCTTGAGCCGCGAGAGGTAGGCGATCTGGGCCTCAAGCGTGTAATCGGCGCCGTAGAACCAGTAACGACGGCCAGCGCCGCGGTGAATCCCGAGCGGGCCACGAAGAGCGTTGCCAAATTCGTTGGCTGGGACCATGTCCTGCTTGGGAAATACCTCGATTCCCTCCGCCAAGGTGGCGCCTTTGACCGGCACTTTCAGACGCTGCGCCAGGTTGTAAATGTAGAGCCGGCAGTCGCGGGCCAGCAGGGGCTTGCCAGCAAAAATCCACAGGTGGCCTCCCCGCCGGGATCTCTCCAGTGCGGCTTCGACGCCATCCTGGCGCAGCTCCCATTCGAGCTTAAGCAGATCGCCCAGGGCATCGGAGTAGTCAGCATCAATCGTGACCCACTTGCAACGCTGGGTCTGCGGATTGATGGCGTATAGTCCGATGGTGATTTCGCCTTCGAGGTGTTGCCGGATGATCGCCGCTGACAGCGCAGCTTCTCCCTTCGGGCGGTAGTAGTAGTGCTTGCCGCTCTCCCGGTGGGGGGTGGGAGATTGGACAGTATAGGCCCGTCGATTCACGAAGACCTCCCAATAGAGGGCGGTCATTTCTTCGGTTGCCGGGAGCCTGGTTTCCATAAATCACCCCGTTCGGTATGTTCTTATCCCGGTTCGAAAACTCGGTCAAATCTTCACCGGCTTTTGCCGGAAAATGCTTCGGTCAAGCCGAGCCCAGACTTGGGATTTGGGCTTGCAACAGGGCCGGGTGCTCGGCGTACTGGAGCAGGTTGTATTCGGACAGAAGCTGGCCGAAGTCCTGTAAGGTGAGGTGGTCGTCAGGGCCATCGAAGGACAGTAGGAAGAATTCCTGACGCTGCCGGTCATAGAGGTAGATCGCACCGGAGGCCGGGTTCTCAGGAGCAACCTGCATAATCAGGATGCCCCGGGGCATCTGAATCCAGCGGGCGGCTACGGCTTCCCCAATTTGCAGGAAGACCTGGATTACCCGGTCAACGTGGGGCTCGGGACTGCCAAGTCCAAGCTCTTTTACGCTGAACAGGCGGTGGCCGTTCATGTTGCCTCTGCTAAGTTGAATACGGTTCTCCTTTTCGGTGAAACCAGGTCACTGCAAAAGTGCAGGCCACCCAAGTTGTGCGGCCATGCAAAATCAGGGCCCGATCTTGGTGTAAGTTTCTGTTGGTGGATTTGGAACTTCCTATTCGTGGTCAAGTGCTGGCAAAGTTGTTCGTGGCCCTGCTGGCGATGCCCTTGCTCGCGCATGATCTTTATCTGATGCCCGAGCAATTCGTCGTTCAAGAAGGGCAACAACTGGTGGTTCGGTGCAAAGGGAGACTCATTTCCGGAGAGCGAAATCAGCCCGGTTTTGGAGCGGGTCCAAGACACGAAGCTGATCTCAGGGCAGGGATCAACCGACTTATCCGACCTTCGTGTCGAAGACAAAGCGGTGCGAGCAGAGGTGCAGATCCCGGTAAGGGAGCTTCATTCTAACTGCGCCAACGATTCCCGATGCGTTCACCCTGGAGCCAAAAGAGTTCAATGTTTACCTCAATGAGGAGGGACTAAACCAGGTCATTGAGTGGCGTCGCACCAACGGGCAATCCCAGGTTGCGGGCCGAGAACGGTACAGCAAGTATGCAAAGTCCTTGCTCACCGGTAGTCAGAGCAGCAAGCTCCATACCCGAACGATCAGTCGGTAATCGAAATTTGTTCCCGAAGTGAGCGCGGCAGATATAGAACCTGGAGAGCCGTTACCGGTACGCGTGTTGTTCCGTGGGAAGCCCGCAGCCGACTTATAAGTTGAATCTGCATGGGTGGGATCGAGCGGCGCAAAGAAGGTTGTGATCGATGGCCGCACAGACAAGCTAAGAGGCGATTCTGGTTCCGCTGGACGCAGTTGGCGAATGGCGGATTCATACGCTCTGGATGGAGCAGTACACCGACTCCAGGGGCGCTCATTGGGAAAGCTATTGGGGCAAGTCTCACCTTCGAAATCGAAGGTAAAAAATCAGGCCACTTTGGGCGAAAAATAAAGGATACTCAGAACCCAAGTTAGGGAGGAGGAGCACACGTCCAATACGTCCCATTTCCACTGTCAGTTTGGGAGTCTACAAAGGGATAGTC
>JANXPR010000344.1 GCA_025357215.1 Acidobacteriaceae bacterium
CCGGTGACGTAACCATCGCCAAGGGCAAGGGCGGGCTGGTGAAAGTTGTCAGCTCAAAACAATATCGTTCGCAGATGCCTGCCGTCATCCTGGGACCAAAGAGTTTCTTCGAACGTAACCGTCAGGCAATTGAAGGCCTGCTGGCCGCCACGTTTGAAGGTGGCGACCAAGTAAAGGCTTTTGATCAAGCCTTGCACAAAGCTTCGGCCATCAGCGCCAAGCTCTACAACGATCAGGACGAAGCCTACTGGTACAAGTATTACAAAGGCGTGACCGAATCAGACGCACAAGGATTGAAAGTCGACTTGGGCGGTTCGGCGGTAAACAATCTTTCCGACAACCTGATTCTCTTTGGCCTGGAGCCGGGGACGAATGACAATTTCCGCTCCACCTACACGGTGTTCGGCAACATTGCCACGCAACAGTATCCGGCGCTGTTCAAAGACACTCCGATTCCAGACGTCAAAGACATTGAAGACAAGTCATTCATTACCGGCGCGCAGGCGCGCATGAGCAGCACCGGCGCGGAAAGCGAAGCTCCGCAGTACGCAGCCAACGAGCGTGGCCCGGTGGTTTCCAAACGTTCTTACTCCATCAACTTTGATACCGGCAGGGCCACCTTTACCACGGAAGGCGCGCGTACCATGCAGGAGTTGAAGGACTCGCTGGCGATCACCGGATTGTTCATCCAGGTGGATGGATACACCGACAACACCGGTACCGAACAAACCAACCAGGCGCTTTCCGATGCGCGCGCGGCTGCGGTGAAAGACTGGCTGCAGAAGCATGCGCCGCGGAATTTCCCGGACAATCGTTTCCGCATTGTCGGGCACGGCTCGCAGAGCCCGGTGGCCACCAACGATACGGCTGCCGGTAAGGCCGCAAATCGTCGGGTGGAAATCACGTTGTCGGGTAACTAACGGGAACCTTCACGGATCGGGGAGGGACGGATTTTGCCCTCCCCCCTTTTTTCATCGAACAAGACTCATCGACTAAGAAGCATGTGAGCAGAAGATAACGATATGAATGATGCGATTCACCTGTTCGCACCCAACAAGGTTGTCTCCAGGAACACCGTACGCTGGCTGGTGACTTTTCAGCTCCTGATGCTGGTGGCCATATGGGTCTTTTCGCCCACGGTATTTCTGCCCAAGCCTGGAGAAGTTTTTCAATCGCTGCATGATCTGTGGTTTGAAGGGCTGGGCAGCGAACTGATTACCAGTTTCTATCTGAACCTCCAGGCGATCGCTCTCTCCGCCATTCTTTCCTTGCTGCTGGCGTATGCCACGGTGATTCCTTTCTTTCGTCCCATTGTGGCGTTGCTGAGCAAGCTGCGTTTCTTGTCGATGGTGGGTCTAACGTTTTTCTTCACGCTCATGGCCACCAGCGGCCACGAACTGAAACTCTTTCTGCTTGTTTTTTCCGTCGCCGTATTTTTCGTCACCGGCATGGCGGAAGTGGTGGCCGCGATTCCCAAGGAAAGCTTTGACCTGGCGCGGACGCTCCGCATGGGCGAATGGCGCGTGGTCTACGAAGTCGTGGTGCTGGGCCAGGCCGATAAGGCGTTTGAAGTTTTACGCCAGAACGCCGCCATGGGCTGGATGATGTTGACCATGGTGGAAGGCATATCGCGTTCTGAAGGCGGCGTGGGCGCGATGCTGCTCAACCAGAACAAACACTTTCACTTGAGCGCGGTATTTGCAATTCAGCTGACGATCCTGGTTCTGGGACTGGGACAAGATTATGCGATCGGACTGCTGCGCAAAATCTGCTGTCCTTATGCCGAACTGACGCTGGAACGGAAATAAAACACACTAAAGACGCGGAGCAGGAACTCGCTCAGAGAAAAACAAGCTTATGGCTTCTCATACCTACGGCAAGACATTACTCAAAATCGATAACGTCTCTCTCGAGTACGATGGCCGCCCCATCCTCAAGAACGTGAGCGCGGAGATCAAGGACGTCATCCGTCCGGGTTGCACAACCGGGCAGGTGGTGGGATTCCTGGGGCCCAGCGGTATTGGCAAGACGCAGCTGTTCCGCATCGTCGCCGGGCTGAATCCGCCCACATCCGGACGCGTGACCATCAATGGCGTTGACCGTCCTGTTCAGGCTGGCCAGGTTGGCGTGGTGGCCCAGGACTATCCTCTGTTTGAGCATCGCACCGTGCTCTCAAACCTGCTGCTGGCCGCTGGCCAGAAGGAAAATGATTCCAAGGTAGCGCACGACAAGGTGATGCAGTATCTGACTGAGTTTGAACTCAGCGACAAAGCGCGGCTTTATCCGGTGCAACTTTCCGGCGGACAGCGCCAGCGCTGCGCCATTATCCAGCAGATTTTGTGTTCAGACCATTTCCTGTTGATGGACGAGCCGTTCAGCGGCCTCGACCTCTTGATGCTGGAGCGAACCTGCGCGCTGATTCAAAAAGTTGCGAACATGGATGAGTTGAACACCATCATCGTGGTAACGCATGACATCACGGCGGCCGCGTCCGTGGCCGATCATCTTTGGCTCATGGGGCGCGATCACGACTTGAACGGCAATTGCCTGCCGGGGTCGCACATTGTGGAAACCTACGACCTCATCGAGCGCGACCTATGCTGGGAGCCGAACATCATTACCCAGCCAAGATTTATGGAATTTGTCCGCGAAGTGAAAGACCGCTTCCGCGGACTGTAAGGGCGCTCGCCCGCTAGACGTAAATGCCGGGCGCTTCGTGTCCGATCTTCTGGACGTATTCCACGTACGTCCCGGGATAGACGTGTGGTTCGCGGTCTGTTCCGCTTTCCCCGCCCAGTTCCAGTACGCGTGAGCCTAGTCCGCGCAGGAACATGCGATCGTGCGAGACAAAAATCATGGTGCCTTCAAAGTCCTTCAGGGCGTCAACCAGCATTTCTTTGGTCGCCAGATCAAGATGGTTCGTGGGTTCGTCCAAGACGAGAAAGTTTGGCGGGTTGTAAAGCATCAGGGCCATCACCAGCCGCGATTTTTCGCCGCCAGAGAGCGCGCGGATTTTCTTGTCCACATCTTCGCCGGAAAACTGAAACGCGCCAGCCAGTGTGCGCAAAGATCCAATGCTATCCTGCGGAAAATCTCTTTGCAGCTGTTCGCTGATGGTCAGATCAGGTTTGAGCACGTCCAGGGGCTGCTGCGCGAAATATCCCATGGTGAGGCTGGCGCCCAGTTTTACCTGACCGGAATCCGGCTGGGTGGCGCCGGCGATCATCTTAAGCAGAGTGGTTTTGCCAGCGCCGTTTCTGCCCATTACCGCCCAGCGTTCGCCGCGCCGGATGGTGAGATTGAATCCGTCATAGATCACGCGCTTACCGTAACTCTTGTGCAGGTCTTCGATCACCGCCACTTGTTCGCCGGAGCGGGGCGGTGTGCGGAATTCAAACTTTACGACCTGGCGTTTCTTGGGCAGCTCGATCTTTTCAATCTTGTCCAGGGCCTTGATGCGGCTCTGCACCTGCGCGGCTTTCGCGGCGTGCGTGCGGAAGCGGTCAATGAATCGCTGCTCCTTGGCCAGCATGGACTGCTGCCGCGCAAAGGCTGCTTGCTGGTTCGTTGCTCGAATGTTGCGTTCGCGTTCGTAGAAGTCGTAGTTGCCGGAGTAGGTGATGATTTCGCCGGAATCGATTTCCGCGATCTTTGATACCAGCCGGTTCATGAACTCGCGGTCATGCGACGTCATCAGCAAGGCGCCGGCATAAGACCGTAGAAACTGCTCCAGCCAGATAATGGATTCAAGATCAAGATGGTTCGTGGGTTCGTCCATCAGCAGCACGTCGGGACGGCCAAGCAGCACGCGAGCCAGCGCGACGCGCATCTTCCATCCGCCGGAGAGCGCGCCTACGTCGCCATCAATCTGGTCGTCCTTGAATCCCAGGCCGTGGAGCACCTCCCGGGCCTGCGCTTCCAACGCGTAGCCGCCCAGATGTTCGTACTCTTCCTGAACATGCCCAAAACGTTCCAGCACACTGTCCATTTCGCCGGCTTTGTCGGGATCAGACATGGCGTGTTGCAGGGCTTCCAGTTCGTGATGCAGGTCGCCCACGCGTCCGCTGCCGGCAATGGCTTCGTCGATTACGGAGCGTCCAGACATTTCTTCAACGTCCTGACGGAAGTAGCCTATCGTTAACTTCCTGGGGACGGAGACTTCGCCCTCGTCCGGCTCTTCTTCGCCGACGACCATGCGGAAAAGAGTGGTTTTGCCGGCTCCGTTGGGTCCGACTAGCCCGACTTTTTCGCCCGGGTTAAGCTGAAAAGAGGCGTCGACAAAAACGAGTTGTTTCCCGTACTGCTTGTTGATATTGGAGAAAGAGATCATCTGAATTCAAGCTAACAGAATCCGGCGCTGTTGTGTAACCGCCACGGATTACCAGAGTGTGCGTAGCTTCGCGGCCATACCTGCAAGCCTATGATCGGTCCATCGCTAGTGCGATGGACGTCTGCCTAAAGCCCCGCGCTTCTTCAAGCGAATCGTTAGACGGTGCTACGCGCTGGTGGGTCAGCTTTAACTGACCCACTACCGGCCAGCGGAAGGAATATCTGAAAGCGCGTGTCGCCCGGCTGTGACGTTACCTCGATGGTGCCGGAGTGTTTTCGAACGATGCGTTGGGCGGTGTCCAGGCCCAGGCCGGTACCTTGGCCAACGCCTTTGGTGGTAAAGAACGGCTCAAAAATGTGAGGTTGGATGTTAGGCGGTATGCCGGGACCGTTGTCATCAATTTCCACGACGACGTTATTATCTTGCCGATAGGTCCGCACGCGCAGCTGGCCTTTGCCGCCCATGGCGTCAATGGCATTGTCGATAATGTTGGTCCAGACCTGGTTGAGCTCGCTGCCAAAAGAATCCACCATCAGGGGTACGGGCTGGTAGTCGCGCACCACGGTGATGCCGCGTTTGATCTTGTGGTTCAGGATGGTGAGTGTTGTCTCCAGGCTGCGGACGATGTCCACGTTCTGCACCGGCGCCTGGTCCATAAAGGTGTATTCCTTGATGGCGCCAACAAGATCCGAGATTCGCGATGTGCTGCTTTCGATTTCGTTGAGCAAGCCGGCAATTTCCAACGATGCGGAAATCCTGAGCAAGGCGGCTCGAGCTGTGTCAGCATCAAGAGAAGCGAACAAGGATTCCAGTATTTCCGGCCGCGCGCCTTTGCGGGCGAGGTCTCCCGTGAGTTGCCAAAGATCGTTTTGTCCGTGGCTGCGCAATACGGATTCCAACTGGTCTTCCAGGGCGTTGATGGTAAGCAGATCCGGCGGGGGTTCGTCGCGCTGTATCAGAGATGTTTCCAGTTTTTCAATTTCACTTTTTTGTGCCGGGGTAAGTTCGCGCGCGCCCAACTGGTGAACGGCTTCCTTGATTTGCATCATCGCGCTACGCAACTGGCTGGTGGCGCGCTTGGCCGCGGACGCTGGATTGTTGATCTCATGGGCCAGGCCGGCGGAAAGTTTACCCAGTGCGGCCAGGCGGTCACGTTGCTGCTCAGTCCGCGTGGCTTCACGGATCCGGTCGGACATCAGTCCCACAAGACGCTGGGCGAGCTCCGGCATCTTTTGTACCAGTTCAGGAAAATGAGAAGCGGGGAAGCGCAGAACGCGGCTGGGGGTGAGAGCTTTCCCCGTGAGCGGAAACTGCTTCATCCGGGAGAAAGGCAGTACGCCAGTGACGTCACCCTGTTTGGCGCCGATGGTCACGGCCTCACCGCCCAGTTCGCCTCGGCCTTGCAACTGGCCCTCAAGGATCACAAACATCGCATCGGCGGGATCGCCCTGATGCAGGTAAATCTCATCGGGCTTGAGTAAGAGTTCGGTGGACTGGCTGAGGAACCAGTCAATCTGGTCGTCAGGCAAACCAGCCATGACGGGCAAACTTACGAGTTCTGATCGAGTGACCATGCTATACCTTGCTCAAATATTGGTGGATGAACTGCACCGCCACGGAACCTTCTCCCACGCCGGAAGCCACGCGCTTGACCGAGCCGTGGCGGACATCGCCCACGGCAAAAATGCCTGGGACGTTCGACTCCAACAGAAAAGGATCGCGCTCCAAGGTCCATCCCTTCGGACGATTTCCTTCCCAGAGAAGATCGGGGCCAGTGAGAATGAATCCGCGGTCGTCTCGTTCAACCACGTTGGTAAGCCAGTCCGTTGTAGGCAATGCGCCGATAAAGATGAACATGGAGTTGGCGGGCACGCGTTCGATTTTATTCGTATCAGAACAAAGGACGGAGACTTCTTCCAGGCGCGTGGAACCGTGGACTTCCGCCACGCTGGCATGGGTCCACAGTTGAATATTGGGTGTCTCCTTGATCTGGTCAATCAAGTATTGCGACATGGTGCTGGCCAGCGACTCACCGCGCACCAGAATCACCACGCGCTCAGCATGTTTGGCGAAATTCATCGCTGCCTGGCCGGCAGAATTCGCTCCGCCCACCACGTAGACGGTTTCGCCGGTACAGGACAAAGCTTCCGTGGCTCCGCCGCCGTAATAGATTCCGGCGCCTTGCAGCCGGTCAACTCCGGGAGCTTCCAGCCGTCGCCACTGCACGCCAGACGCAATCATCAGCGCGTGGCAGGAAATCTCATTTCCATCCGCCAGCTTGACGATGCGATACGGGCCTTCCACGCGAACGCCTACAGCTTCCTGGGGAGAAAGAATCTCCACGCCAAACCTCTGCGCTTGCACGACGGCCCGACGCGCCAGATCGCCACCGCTCAGTCCGTTGGGGAAGCCAAGATAGTTTTCAATACGGGAACTCATGCCTGCTTGTCCACCGGGCGCTTCACGCTCAAGAATCACCGTGTGCAGACCTTCTGAAGCTCCGTAGACAGCGGCGGCCAAACCAGCGGGACCTCCGCCGACGATCGTCAGGTCGTAGAAGTTGGTTTGCGCGCGGGTCCGCAGCCCAACTTTTTGGGCGACTTGTGCCGGCACTGCGTCAAGAAGTCTTGTGCCATCCGGAAAGAGCACCACCGGAAGACTCGCGGCATCTTCACCCAAAGCGTCCAGCAGGCGTTTGGTTTCCGGGTCGTGGGCCGAGAGCTTAACGTCAATCCACTGATACGGTACGTGGTTGCGCGCCAGGAAGTCGCGCAACTCATATGATCGCGGCGACCAGCGTGTTCCCAGCACCCGAATACCTTCAAATCCCGGACGATAGGATGCTCTCCAGTCGTCCAGCAGATCGTCAAGTTGCGGATAGAGATGTTCTTCGGGCGGGTCCCAGGGCTTCAGAAAAAAATAATGTATGCTGACCTGGTTGATCGCACTGATGGCGGCATTGGTATCAGCGTAAGCGGTCAGCAACGCGCGCTTGGCGTCAGGAAATATCTCCTTGGCTTCCTGAAGAAAGCCGACTCCGTCCATTTTGGGCATGCGTTGGTCAGCCAACAATAGAGCAACACTGTCATTGCGCAATTTCAACTGCTTCAGCAACTCCAGCGCGGATTCCGGAGAGTCGCTAGCCAGTACGCGATAGTCGGCGCCGTAGTGGGACCGCAAGTCGCGTTCTATGGCCCTTAGAACATCAGAATCATCGTCAACGCTGAGTAAAATCGGTTTTGCCATCGTGCCCTCAGTCTACTGCGGTAAGGTTAAGAGGTAGTGAAAGTTGTAAAGCAGATGTCTTGGATGCCGCAAGTGGGATTTGGTCGCACTTTTCGCGAAGGGCGAAACTCTTCCTGAAACAGGCCATTGACTTGTGGCGCGGGATTGCCGGCGGAGTCGCGATGGGTGGAGTGATCTTGCTGGCGATAGCGCTGACCGCGTTAGGAGTCAGTGCGGGGAGAAGGCAGATTACATGCGGTAGCGGCCGAAGTCTTCGTCGTTCAATCCGCCCAGCCAGCGGCGAATTTCTTCTTCGCGTTCCGAACGCGAAACGGAAGCGGTTTTCAACACGCTTTCTTCCACAAAGATCGGACAATCCAGTCGCAATGCCAGGGCCAGAGCGTCACTGGTGCGGGAATCCATGGCAATATATTCGCCGTTGTGGTCGAGCCAGAGAACGGCGTGGAAGGTGTCGTCCTTGAGTTCGCTGACCACAACTTTACGCAGGGGCATGTTCAGCCCGAGTAGAAGGTTCTTGATGAGGTCGTGAGTCATGGGCCGCGGCGGCGCATGCTTTTCAATTTCAAAAGCAATGGCCTGCGCTTCATACGGGCCAACCCAGATGGGCAGCACCCGGTTGCTGGCTAGGTCTTCCAGCAGGACGATGGGCGAGTTCGTTGCGCCATCCACCATCAGGCCGCGAATTCTCATTTCAATTTCCACTGGGCCGTTTCCTGAACGTACTATACCACAGCGGATAGCCCTTGCCGCCGTGCGTGGCGGGGGCCGGCGCGAGCGCAAAATGGTTTCCATGCGCCACTCTATTTAAACACCACGCCGATTGCGATTGGTATAGTTGAGAGGGAGCACAACAGGGAATTGTTTGAATTCCACATTTCGCGGCAGGTGCGTGACCGTTACGGGTTTGAGGACGTGCTGTTCGCGCTGACCGGCAACGTGGTGCTGGCTAACATGGCGACCAGCCGGGAGTTCAGCGAACGCATCAACCGTGTGCGCGACGCCGCCAGCCATCCGGAGCGCGCCGTCCATCCCGCGCAACTCAATGCGATGGGTTTGATTGATGAAGCGCTGCATGCCGTGGTGGAAGCGTATCGCAAACAAATCGATCCGCGCGTCATGCTGGACGCGCTGGATTGGTTTGGCGCCCGGCTCGGAACGGACGCGCTGGACCGCGTCCTATTAAATTTTGCGGACACGTTTCCGGTGGTCGCTGTCTATCGCGGACGTCAACGCGCGGACGAATGGCTGGCCGGCTCCACCGACGGAGTTACGCATCGCACCGTTGCCTTGGAAGAGTTGCTTCTGTTGTGGCTGGCGAATGCCAACCCGGCGTTCACGCCGTTCAAAGAGTTGTTTGACGATGGCGCTCTGGCGAAAAGCAGTCCGTATCTGGCACTGGCGTCAATCTGGCGGGAATATTTTGCCACGCGTCCGCGCTACGGCCCGGAAAAGCAAAACCTGGTGGACATGCTGCGCGCTCCAGCACTCGCTGCTCCGGATTCACTCGACGGCCAGCTGGCGTTCCTGCGCGATAAGTGGCCAACGGTGCTGGGTGATTTTGTCCGCCGCATGCTCGTTGCGCTGGACGTACTCAAGGAAGAGCAGACGGCGGTGTGGATGCGCTTTCATCCGCCGGCAAGGCAAGAACATTTTGGCCAGCCCCAGACCTGGGCTGGCGGAGATTCCAGCGTAGCCGCCGTGCCGGAGTTCAAACATCTGGAACCGGAGTATGAACGTTTTAGTCCAGACCTGGATTGGATGCCGCGCACGGTCATGATCGCCAAGACCGTTTACGTCTGGCTGGATCAACTGAGCAAGGAATACAAACGGCCGATTACTTCGCTGGACCAAGTGCCGGAAGAAGAACTGCAACAGATGGCGCGCCGCGGGTTCAACGGACTTTGGCTGATCGGCCTGTGGGAGCGCAGCCGGGCGTCGCAACAGATCAAGCAACTGTGCGGCAATCCGGAAGCCGCTGCTTCCGCGTATTCGCTCTACGATTACACCATTGCGGAAGACCTGGGCGGCGAACATGCTTACGAGCAATTGCGCGCGCGTGCCGGGGCCAGCGGTATCCGTCTGGCCAGTGACATGGTGCCGAATCACATGGGCATTGATTCGCGCTGGATGATGGAACATCCTGACTGGTTCCTGTCACTGCCGCAGCCGCCCTATCCCGCTTATAGCTTCAACGGGCCAGACCTCACGCCCAACGGAGGCGTTGAGATCAAAGTGGAAGACCACTACTTTGATCGCACGGACGCCGCGGTTGTGTTTCGGCGCGTGGACCGCTCGTCCGCCGACACGCGCTATATCTATCACGGGAATGACGGAACAAGTTTTCCCTGGAACGATACGGCGCAACTCAATTACCTGATGGCCGAAGTTCGCGAAGCAGTGATCCAGACGATCTTGCATGTGGCCCGCAAGTTTCCCATCATCCGCTTTGATGCGGCCATGACTCTGGCTAAGCGACACTATCAACGCTTGTGGTTCCCTGAACCAGGAACAGGCGGCGCGATTCCTTCCCGCGCTGAACATGGACTCACTAAAGCGCAATTTGATGCGGCCATCCCCGTGGAGTTCTGGCGGGAAGTGGTGGACCGCGTGACCGCGGAAGCTCCCAGCACATTGCTGCTGGCGGAAGCTTTCTGGCTGATGGAGGGTTACTTCGTCCGGACGCTGGGCATGCATCGCGTATACAACAGCGCGTTCATGAACATGTTGCGCGACGAGGAGAATGCCAACTACCGCAGCGTGATCAAGAACACGTTGACGTTTGATCCAGAAATTCTCAAGCGCTATGTGAATTTCATGAACAACCCCGATGAACGCACGGCGGTGGACCAATTCGGTAAAGGCGATAAATATTTCGGCGCATGCACGTTGATGGCGACGCTGCCCGGCTTGCCAATGTTCGGACACGGCCAGATTGAAGGCTATACCGAACGGTATGGCATGGAGTATCGCCGCGCGTATTACGACGAACAACCGGACGCGTGGCTGGTGGCCCGCCACGAGCGGGAGATTTCTCCGCTGTTGCGCCGTCGCTATCAATTTGCTGAAGTCGAAAATTTTCTGCTGTATGACTTTTTCAGCGACGAAGGCACGGTGAACGAAGACGTCTTCGCGTATTCCAACCGGTCCGGGCAAGAGCGCGCCCTGGTGGTCTTCAATAACCGCTATGCCGGCGCCAGCGGATGGGTGCGCATCTCCTGCGCATACGCGGAGAAGCAAGCGGACGGTAACAAGAGTCTCCGGCAGAAAACTCTGGGCGAAACGTTTGGGTTGTCTGATGACGCCAGCCTGTTTGCGGCGTGTCGCGATTCGGCCAACGGACTGGAGTTTCTGTTCCGCGCGCGTGATCTCTCGGGCCGTGGCATGAACCTGGATTTGCAGGGTTACCAATGCCACGTGTTTCTGGACTGGCGTGACTTAAGAGAAGATGGCGCCCATCCGTGGGGCGAGCTTTGCGATTCGCTCGCCGGCAACGGCGTGCCTAGTCTGGAAGACGCACTGCGTAGTCTCCAGTTGCAGCCGGTCCATCGGGCCGTGCTGGCATTGCTGGACGCGCCAATGGTCCAGTTGCTCGCGGAGAGCGCCCACGCGAAAGACGCGGATTTTGCCGGCGTGCCGGCCAGTGGCATGGCCCGGCTCGATCAGAGAATGTCCTCGCTCTTAAAAGAGATTCAACGCTACGTGGCCAGCGGCGCCGGAGAGACGGCGGGCATTCGTCCGCCGCAAAACTGGCGCCCGAATGCCGAGGCTGCGCGAAAGCTATTTGCTGCAAGAATCTCTTCCGCCGTGCAACTGCCTACTCTGCTGGCTGCGTTGAAATGGCCGCCCGAATCGAGTGAAGTCCTGCCCGTGGGGCAAAGTACTCCTGTGGTCTGGACGACTCTGCTGGCGTGGAGCGCCGTGGAGGCTATCGCGCAATTTATTAACTCTGAAACCGGCGGCGCGGAAAAGATTGACGTTCAAGCGCAGTCGTTCAGCGCTGTTAATGTGATCGACGGCTTGCGTCTGCGTGAACCGCTGGCCGAAACGCTGGCGGCCTTAGGGCTGGAAGGGGACGAAAAGTGGCGGACCGCGGCGCGTGTCCGCGCCAGCTTCGCGCATGCTGGTAATGCCACGTCACCATGGACCTGGGCTCACGATCCTGATGTGGCCTGGGCGTCCGGCGTCCACCAGCATGAAGGCACAAGCTACCTGGTGAAAGAACATTTTGAGCGGCTCTTGTGGTGGATGATTGCTCCTGAGTTGCTGGATATTGCCGGGGAAAGAAAGCCGGACTTGTTTAAGGTTGCCGGGCTTCATCAGAGAGTGATTGCCATCCTAAAGCGCGTTGCGGAAGCCGGATACCGAGTTGAATCGTTGCAAACCGCCGCGCCGCCGAAGGCAGCAGTGAAAGCGGTTCAAGAACCCGCAAAGGATGAAGTCAGTGAAGTAGTGGAAGTGAAAGCGGCAACGGAACCTGACGGCCAGAGTTGATGCGCAACTCGCCCTAGCCAACTTGCTGCGTTACCTCCGGAGAGACGTTCCCACCGCAGATCACCACGACAACGTTCTTACCTTTATATAAGGACATTGCCTGGTCCGCGGCGGCCAGGGCCACAGCGGCCGCGCCTTCGATAAGCCAGCCTTTGGCGTCACGGACGCGACGCATCGCATAGAGAATTTGTTCTTCTGAAACCAACACAGACCGGTCGATCACGCTGCGGCAAACTTCCAGAGTCACCGATCCGCTTTCCAGCCCGCCGGCCGTGCTTTCAGAGAGCGTGTAGCTTTCCGGGACGTGAATGATTTTTCCAGCCTTCATGCACTCCATCATGACCGGCGAGTTCTTGGGCCAGCAGCCTACAACTTCGGTGTTCGGCGAAGCATGTTTCAGGTAGGCGCCGATTCCGCCGATCAGCCCTCCGCCACCCACGGCGACAAAAACGGTATCGACTCGAGGAAGCTGCTGGAGCAACTCCACGGAGATGGTGCCCTGTCCGGCCATCACTTCGATATCGTTATAAGGCGAGATGAAAACCTTGCCGACTTTTTCCGAATCGGCGCGAGCAGCGAGTTCAGCTTCCAGGGGACTGGACCCAGCGCGGCGAATGCGCGCGTCCAGTTCTTCAATGCGTTGCGCCTTGGCCGGCGAGACGTGCGAAGAAACGAAGACTTCCGCGGAAATTCCCGCCTGCTTGGCCGCCCAGGCAACGCCCAGTCCGTGGTTGCCGTTGGAAGCGGCAATTACTCCGCGCGCCGCCTGGTCCGGGCTGAGCGAAAGAATCTTGTTGGCGGCGCCGCGCAGCTTGAACGATCCAGTGTGCTGCCGGTTTTCAAGTTTAAAGAACACGTTGGCCTGCGTCCCAGGAAACAGGTCCGCGGCGGACTCCAGCGGAGTGGTCAAAACGGACGAACGGATGCGCTGATGGGCAGCGGCAATGTTGCGTCCCAGATCAAATACAAAAGATGACAGGTTGGCTTTGTGGGGGACAGGCGAATTCACGCCCACCATTGTGCCACGCAGACGGTTATTTTTGCTGAATCGACTTCAAGTATTCCGTCACGCTCTTGAGGCGGATGTTGCCGTAGTCGCGGTCGTTTTCCACCTGGTGAAAGACCGGTCCCCAGATGGGCATATCACGCGAACCGTGGGCGGCAAAAACATCGTCGCCCGCAATGATGCCGCGGACGCGTTCGGCGGGGAAGAGCCCGTGGTTACGCTGCGCGATGGTGGTGAGATCGGGGACTCTTACACTCAATGCCGGAACCACTGGACCGTGACCTTTACCGTCTGTCCCGTGACAAGACGCGCAATAGGCACGATAGAGGTCAGCGCCGTCCAGGGAGTGGATCAGCGGTTCAATCTTCTTATCCGCCGCGGGCTTTGCCGGATCGTCATACGGCCGGGCTGCACCGACGAGGGCCAGCACCGTAATCACGATGAAAAACAGGATGAGCACGTAGCCGTTAGGCCGATTCAGTTTCATTGCAGCCTCCTCCTGTTCCTGCCTACCATGCTCCGCTGGATTGGCCAGGAAGGATGTGACGTGGGTCACCGCAGAGGGGTATTTATGTACTTTAGGAATCAGGCCGCGAATGGCGTCCGAACGGGCAAGGCCTAACGATTTTAACCGTGTGACCGCCATCACATAACAAAACCATCTCCCCCGCTAAAGTATGAAATCCAAGAGGTGAATAAGTGGTTTCACAGTGTGCCAATCCCGGCTGCAAGGCTCCGTTCCTGTATTTGAGAGACGGCAAGATTTTTGCCGTACCGCGGCGCAATACTCCTTCGAAAATCGAGTATTTCTGGCTCTGTGGAAATTGCTCCAGTGAGATGGAACTGGAATTCGGCCAGTCTGATCTGGTACCCATCATCGTGCCTCGTTCCAGCAAAGACGATCCGTGCCTGGGCGCCGATTGAGATAGTTTCCCGAACAAACCCGCTTGATACGCAAGTTTTCTTTGTCACATGTGAGCGTCGTCACTGAGACCGTGCCGCCGTTGGCGCAGCATGGAACCAGCTGGAGGACGCCATGAACGCTGCCATCATCCCTATCGTCACTGCGATTACTGTAAAACGTATTTTGTACGCGACTGATTTTTCCGAACCTTCCCGCGCTGCTCTGCCGGTGGTTTCCGCGATCGCCCGCCGCTACGGGGCTGAAGTGTATGCCGCGAACGTGCGGTCTCCTCTGCCTTATACCATGTACTCGCCGGAAGCGGTTTGCACCGTGGACAACCAGCGTGAACGCGAAGCCCGCGAAGAGATGGGCAAGCTGTTGCATCGCCCGGAAATGGAAGGGCTGGCGGTTTCCATCGTGGTTGAATCCGGCGACCCGGCGGAAGAATTGAAGCGCATGGTCCGCGACCTGGATATTGACCTGGTGGTGGTGGCCACGCACGGGCGTACCGGCGTGATGCGCTTTCTCATGGGCTCGCTTGCGGAAGAGATCTTTCGCAATCTGCGCGTGCCAGTGTTGACCGTTGGACCGCGGTTGAGCTCCCGCTTTGCCGCCATCAAAGCGGTCAAGACCATCCTGTGCGCAACTGATCTCTCTTCCGATTCGCGCGTCATGTTTCCCTTTGTTGCGTCCCTGGCCGCGGAGTACAGGTCGAAGATCGTACTGCTGCACACCATCCCCGCGAGCGAGGCTCTGGACGCCAACGCCATGGAGTTGGCGGCGCGTGCCCGGGGACAGATGCAGAAGCTCTTCTACGGCGAAATTGATCCGCGCTGCGAAGTGGAGATGGTGATCGATTTTGGCGACACCGCGGAAAGAATCCTTGACGCGGCGCATGAATTCCAGGCTGACGTGGTGGCCTTCGGCGTCCGGCCGGCGATTGAGGCCAGCCTACATTTTCGAAACACCGTGGCCTACAAGGTAATCCTTGAGGCGGAGTGCCCGGTATTGACGTCGCGATTGGGATAGTGATGCAAGCCAACGCAACTTGTGGAACAAATACGGGAAGATACCGGAGGAGGGAATCATGAACGCCATGCGAGTGAGTGACACCAGGCCGCGCACGCAGTCTACGGCGGCCCGCAAAGAAACCAACGGCTCCGGTGCGGTGCCAACGCTTGAACCTATTGCCGCGCATGAGATCGCCACCGCCCGCTGGAAAGAATTGTGCGATTGGTGTTCCACGAAACTTCACGGAATCGTTACCGACATTGAGCGCGATACCGGAAAAGAACTGCAGTTGGTGGAATGCCGGCAACAGCCTCTGGAACGCGTGTCCTCGCGCGTGCTAGCCAACGGAGTGACCGCGATTGACGTTACAGTTTCAGTGAACGGCAAACCCCGGACTTTTGAAATTGCCGGGCCAACCTGGCTGCGCTTGCACTGCAACCCGGCGGGCTTTCCTACTCAGCTGGAAATTGGTTATGACGAAGGCAAGTGGGTGCTGCATTTCACCGGCGCGGCGGTGGCTTCGCCTGTTTTCAGCGGCAATAGCTGGGGCGAGTAAGCGCGAAAAGGACCGGTCCGAAATCACTTTGCAAAAAAAAGAGACGACGTCCCAATGGAGACGTCGCCGCTTTTTCCTTCTACCTTCAACTTTTGGTTCTAGAACCGCTTTCTTAGGCCACGGCCACTTCCAACGGCGGCGTGTGCGATTTTTTCCCTGGTACGCCAAGAGCCAACCGGAGTTTTACGCGCGCTTTGTGTAGCTGTGAGCGGCTGGCGCCGGAAGTGATCCCCAGCAGATGCGAAATGTCTTCATGCCGGTAGCCGTGCAGGTCATGCAGCATCAATACGCGGCGGTAACGCGGGGACAAAGTATGCAGAGTGCGTCGCAAGGAGATGTGCTCTTCCATGTCCGGCTGGTGCGCGGTTTCGGCAATTCTGATTTCAGTGGAAGCAAGCGACGTCTCGTTGTCCAAGGAAAAGGTGTTCATCTTGTGCCGCCGGAAATAAAGCAGGACCATGTTCACCGATACGCGATAAAGCCAGGTACGAAACATAGCCGTTCCCTTAAAGGACGCCACCTTGCGCCATACGTGCAGAAATATGTCTTGCGTGAGATCTTCCGCCAGTGAGGGATCGTGCGTCATACGCAGGCACAGGCTGTATACGTAAGTCTTGTATTTCTCGTAAATAAACTGGAACCCCGCAGGGTCTCCACGCTGGGCGCTTCTAATCGCCAGCATTTCTTTTCTGCGTGCTTGTAAATCAATTGGACCCTTGGGCATGGCTTTCTCCACTTGCGGACGTCAGCAAGTATCAAGGCTAGGCCGGGTCTGGGGCAGTGATGGATGTCACAACCCTGTGAATGAATTTGCGCTGCTCCGGACAAGATTCTCACGAATAGCACGAAATCCTGTGATCCAGGTCACTGCGGAAACTGCCGGATTGGGAGATTCTAAGAAAAATACCAATTTAGGATTCCCGTTATGATTCAAGCGCGAGTAAGGCTCACCTTTCCTAATACCCGGCAGTTCATGATGGAAACCGGTTCGGGACATCAATTGATCATTGATGACGCGGTCGGCCAAACCGGCCCTAAGCCGATTGAACTACTCGCCGGCGCGCTGGCGGGTTGCACGGCTTTTGACGTGATTACCTTTCTGCGCAGCAAGCGCCACCAGAATGTGACAGGTTACGAAGTGTCCGTGGAAGCAGACCAGCGGCCCGCGCCGCCACAGGTTTTCACCACCATTCATATTCATCACATTGTTACTGGCCATGGCATTGACCCGAAGGCGGTAGAAGACGGGATTCGCCTGTCGGAAGACAAGTATTGCTCCGTGGGCGCCATGGTCCGGCAAAGTGGATCGGAAATCCGGACGACTTACAGCATCCACGATCCGCAGGAACCTCTTTCGGGAGATGTGCGGACGGTTGAGCCGGCCAAACTCGAACCGGCAGCAGCCAACTAGTCAAAGAGATCAACGAAAGCCGCCACGGTCAGGAGCTTACTCCGCAGTCTCTACTCGGCAGTCTCTACTCCGAAACCTCTACTTCGCACTCTCTACTTTTTTGCACCTTTAGCGCGAACTCGGCCTTCTCACACGCGCCGGTGATGCCCGTCACTGTCCCATTTTTTGTACGGTATAAATTCATCCATAAGGGAAGCAGATGACCACTGAAAACACCGTAGCGGCTGAGGCAATCACACTCCAGGAAGCGGAACCCGCGGCGCCCATGAGCGCCCTTCCCAATGATCGCGGGTCAAGCCTGGAGTCAGCCGGACAGCAAGTCCTGCGTGGAGCGGAACCAACGAAAAAGCGCGCGACACTTGCCGTGCATCAGGTGCGGCATGAAGTTCGCAGCCATCCGCTGATTGCGCTCGCCGCTACGGCCGTAGGATTCCTTGCCGTGGGACTCACCGCAGGCTGGGTCATAGGTCTTAGGCGCAGTCAATGAGTTAGAGACAACTTGCGTCATCCCGGGCCGGCTGAGTCCCGCTCATAGTTTGTCTGGCCCGGGACATATTTTTGCCGATCCTGCCACTTTTTGCCGATCTTTCCGCTTTTTGCCGATCTTTCCACTTTTTGCCGATCTTTCCACAACAACCGTTTCCTTTCCTGTGCGGCTAAGCTCATACGGTTACGCTGCCATTGTGTGACTTGAGTCACAGTAGGCAAGTGTTCCCAGGCCTATGATGAAAGCGCTAGTAAGGACTGGAGGGAATATGTCCACTCCTGGCGTAGTTTCATCCACAAACACTTCGAACCTAAAATCGAGTCCTGCCGCAAGCCCGTCTCCATTCAAGAACATTCTGTTTGCCACGGACTTTTCCCAGTTTTCGATGCGGGCGCTGCCTTGGGTTACAGGTTTGGCGCGCAAGTTCAACTCCAGCTTGCTGGTGTGCCACGTAGTCACGCCCACTCCGCTGGCCATTGGCGCTCCGGAAGCCGCGCCGTATCTCTACGAAGCGGAAAAAGAGAGTACAGACCGCTCGTTGAAAGATCTGGTGGCGTCCAGCAAACTGCAGGGACTCCCCGTGAAGTCCGTCATGCCTTCCGGCCTGTTGGCGGACGAACTTAGCCGCGCCATCGCCGATAACAAAATCAACCTGGTGATTGCCGTTACCCACGGACGCACCGGCGTCCGCCGCTTATTGCTGGGCTCGGCCGTGGAAGAAATCTGCCGCGTGGCTACGTGTCCCGTGTTGACGGTTGGTCCTGACCTGGACCATAACCCTGAACCGGAGATTAAGCACATTCTGGTGCCCAGCGATCTTTCAGAAGAAAGCGCGCGATCCATACCGTATGTCGCGCAGCTGGCTAAAACATACGGCGCCAAAGTTACCGTGTTGCACATCATGCCGGCGGACGCGGCGACTAATCCGGATGCCAAGATGTTGTCTGAGCCGGTGCGGCGCAGCATGATACATGCATACGAGCCGCTGTTTGGAGAAGTGAAACCGGATTTTGTCATCGAATTTGGGGACACGGTGGAAACCATCCTGACGCACACGCGCAAGAACAAAGTGGGCTTGATCGGCATGGGCATTCGCAGCGCGTTCCTTCCCGGGTTCCAGTTGCGGTCCAGCGTGGCGTATCGCGTGATATCGGCCGCGCATTGTCCTGTGTTAACCTGCCGCTGAGCGTCTTGTGACGGCGAACGCATCAGGCGCAACCAGGCGGAGGCGAATGCCGGAAATTTCAGATCCACCAATCCAGGCCCGGACGACAGAAAATGTCCCTCCGGGCCTGTCGTCGCAACAAGCCGCCGAGCTGCTGAAAAAATTTGGACCCAACGATCCCGCGCCGCGGCACCACCGGTCCGCCGTTGCGGAACTGCTTACGCTTTTCCTGAATCCACTGGTCATCATTCTGTTGTTGGCGTCCGTACTCTCTGGATTTCTCGGCCAGATGATAGACGCCGTAATCATCGTGGTGATGGTCCTGGTCGGCGTGGCTATCAACTTCTATCAGACTTACCGTTCGCAACGCGCGATTGAAGAACTGCGCGCGCAAGTGGCGCCCACAGCCACGGTGCTGCGGGACGGCGAATGGCAGGAACTCCATCGCCATGACATTGTGCCCGGAGACGTCGTCCGGCTCTCGGCTGGCGATCTTGTTCCCGCCGACTCGCGCCTGCTTGTGGCCCGAGACTTGTACGCGCAACAGGCCGCGCTTACTGGTGAATCGTTACCATCAGAAAAAGAAGCGATTGGCAACGAAGTTTCGCAAGATCCCAACGCCCAGAACATGGTATTCCTGGGAACTTCGATTGTCAGCGGGACAGCCACGGCATTGGTGATTGCCACTGGCGCGGCCACGGCCTTCGGCGATATTGCCGATCGCCTGGCACAGCGTCCGACAGAAACGGCGTTCGACCAAGGACTGCGCCGCTTTGGCATGCTCATCATGCGCGCCGTGGTTTTCCTGGTTCTGTTTCTCATTGTGGTGAGCCTGGTGCTGCATCGCAATCCTTTTGAGTCGTTGCTTTTCGCCGTGGCGCTGGCCGTGGGACTTACACCGGAATTTCTTCCCATGATCACCTCGGTCACTCTGGCCAAAGGCGCGGTGGTGATGTCACGCAAGAAAGTGATCGTCAAGCATCTTTCGGCGATCCAGAATTTCGGAAGCATTGACGTGCTGTGCAGCGATAAAACGGGCACGCTCACGTCCGGCAAAATGGTGCTGGAAAATGGCGTGGACCCTTTTGGCGCCGAGTCCATCCGTCCGTTTGCCCTCGCGTATGTGAACAGCAAATTTGAAACCGGCATCCGCAGTCCGCTGGATATTGCCATCCTGCAGCGCGACGGGCTTCAAAACGGGGACTCCGGTTCTGCTGATTACACCAAGCATGACGAAATCCCCTTCGACTTCGAGCGCCGCCGGCTGTCCATTGTTGTTGAAGAGAAGAAAGACCAGAGCAGCCATCGCTTGCTGATCACCAAGGGCGCGCCAGACGGAATCTTTCCGCTGCTGGCGTCCGTTGAAGCCGATGGCAAGATATCGCCCGTCGATTCCGCCGCGCTTGCTCGCTGCAAACAGACGTACGCAAACTTGAGCGCGCAGGGCTTCCGTGTACTGGCCGTCGCGTACGCTCATGTTCCAGCAAAGCCGGCGTACTCCGTGCCCGACGAACGCGACCTTACTCTGGCCGGCTTCCTGGCATTCGGCGATCCGCCACTTGCGGAAGCCTGCGACGCCATCGCCGACCTGAAGCGCGACGGCGTGTCCGTGAAGATCATCACCGGCGACGGCGACCTGGTCACCAAACATGTTTGCGGCCTGGTGGGCGTTGATCCCGGGGAGATCGTGCTGGGCGAAGCGATTGAACGCATGACCGATAGCGCGCTGGCCCATGTGGCCGAGCGGACCACGGTGTTTGCGCGCGTCTCTCCGGCACAAAAGAACCGCATTATTCTGGCGCTCAAACATCGCAGCCACGTGGTGGGCTACATGGGGGACGGCATCAACGATGCGCCGTCCCTGCATACCGCCGACGTGGGCATTTCAGTTTCGACGGCCGCTGACGTGGCCCGCGACGCCGCGGACATCATCCTGCTGGAACCCGGACTGCGCGTGCTGCACGAAGGCATCCTGGAAGGCCGCAAAGCTTTCGGCAACGTGATGAAGTACCTGCTCATGGGGACCAGCTCCAATTTCGGCAACATGCTCAGCATGGCCGGCGCGTCCTTGTTCCTGCCGTTTCTGCCCATGCTGCCCACGCAGATCCTGCTCAACAACTTTCTGTATGACATGGCGCAAGTCACCATTCCGAGCGACAACGTGGACGAATCCTACATTCGCGTGCCGCAGAAGTGGGACATCGGACTCATTCGCAACTTCATGATCTTCATCGGGCCCATCAGCTCCATCTATGACTTCCTGACCTTTTACGTGCTGCTGCATTTCCTGCACGCCGGTGAAGCCGAGTTCCATACCGGATGGTTTGTGGAATCACTCGCGACGCAGACGCTGGTGCTGTTCGTGATCCGGACAAGCCAGAACCCGCTGAAGAGCCGTCCTAGCGGCGCGCTGACGATGACCACGCTGGCGATTGTGCTGATCGGAATCATCCTGCCCTACACGCCTCTGGCCCACGATCTGGGATTCGTGCCACTGCCAGCCGAGTACTTTGTGTTTCTGGCGATCGCGGCAGTGACTTATTTGTTGCTGGTGGAAGTGGCGAAGAGGGTGTTGATGAAGAGGGCGATGGGGGAGTAGGGTTGGGCGGGGCTTTCCTGTCTGGTTTGTGATCTCTCACCTTTTTAGCATAAACCTCCGAAGGATCGGGCTAGCTAGCTGTCGTCACTAAGAGTATCTATAACTAACAGGTACACCGAGTCTCCAGCTATCTATTTGGGACTGTTCTATCCTGCAGTGGATAAACATTGCCTCGCAGTAAGAACGCTCTATTCCCAATATGGAACAAATTAGTTTATATAGTCTAGTTTAATGCTTGACCAATTCTAAGTAGTCTCAGTAAGCTTGCGATGGTTTATTCTAGATAGCTTATGAAGTTCCCAACGTCCTTCAAAGACAAGCTTGAAGTCATTACCAATATCCTGATCATTGTGGTCGTACTGGTAGTCGGCGGAACCTATGTGAAATCTCGCGTTGGCGGACATGATGGAAACCTATCTCCCGGTGAGAAGATTAACGCCCCGCAGGGTTATAACTGGCACGACCATCCCCAAACACTGGTTGTTGCGGTACGCCAAGGCTGCATCTATTGCGAACGGAGCTACCCCCTTTACCGGAGACTTGAAGGCCTCGAACATGACAGCCGCCTGAAGGCACATATGCTCATCGTGATGCCGGACGATCCGGCGAACGCAGCGGCGCTGCTGACGTCGCAAGGAATAGTCAGCCAAAGCGTTCCCAATACGACCTTGAGCGACATTAAGGTTTCCGGGACTCCCACACTACTTCTGGTTGATGCAAATGGCCGGCTTCTTCAAAGCTGGGTTGGAGAGTTGGATGTTTCCAAAGCGGAGGCATTGGTTGCGCAACTGCGAAGGTAATTGCAACAGTTTGTACCAGCACAAACTTCACTTCGAGAGGAAGAATTCAATGAAACGTGTGATTTTGAAGCTGTTCCTACTTTTCGCATTGGCGGGCGTGTATAGCTACGCGAATGTATCGGGCCCAATAGGCGCCGCGTCTTCATGCAGCGGGGGCGGATCCAGTTGCAAGTGCTCGGCAGGATCGGTTTGCATTGCAGACGACAGCGGCTGCAGCTGCACAAAGATAATCCAACAGTGAGCTGATTCTGGTTTTTAACAAGCACCCTCAAAAGTATCGATGAGGGTGCTTTGCTCTCCTTTTCTTGTTAGGATTAAGAGCCGAACCATGAAACGTGATCGTCTCATCATCGTTGCCAGTGTTGCCATCGGAACAGCGCTGTTGGCTTGCATGCTGTCGTCGACGTTCGCCGTGCTGATTGATCCTCTGCCATTTCCGCAGGCGAACAGGATTGTTGTCGTGAACACGTCAAACGATGGATCACGTTTGTCCTCTTCAAGTGCTGATTACAAGGATTTGTCAGAAGGTGGCGGGCCACTGGCCAAGAGCGTGTTTATAAAGACTCTGCGTGGGGCCGCCGAAATCGACGGGCGCGCGGAAAGCGTGTATAACGTGGCTTTTGCGGGGAACCTTTTTTCGGTTTTCCAAAAGCCGCCGATCCTGGGTGACGCGCGGGACCTGGACAGTGGGCAGCAACGAAATACTCCAGCCGTGGCGCTCGCTTATCCCGCATGGGGCAAGCTTTTTGGCAGAGATCCGCAGGTAGTGGGAAAGATCGTCCATATTGGTACAAGCGCATATGAGGTGAGGGCCGTACTTCCGCCCGAGTATCAGCTTGCTTTGGACGCTGACTTTTGGGTGGCGGCCCAGGGCCCAATGGAAGAAAACCGCGGCAATCGAGACGGCCGAATTTACGCCCGGCTGGCTTCCGGCGCTTCGGTTACGAGTGCCAACGCATATTTGCGAACGGTCGCATCGTCCCTGGAAGCGAAAAGTCCTGATACCAACGAGGGTATTACGTTCGAGGCGGCGCTTCTTAGAGATTCCCTTGCGGGGGAATCAAGACTGCTCCTGTATTTGCTGGCTCTGGGCGCGGCGATTGTGCTCGCAGTGGCCTACTTCAATGCTTATCAACTCCTGGCAGCGAAAGCGCGAGCGACAACCTTACGCTGGAGCATATGCCTGGCCTTGGGCGCAAGCCGGAAACGGCTTTATCAGGAGATGCTCAAAGAGCCGCTGGCGCTGAGCGTGATTGGCTGCAGCCTTGGCTTGTTGTTGAGCCTCTGGTGCTTGCAGCTTTTGCGGGCGCTTAGCCCGACGGATATTCCGCGTATTGCCGACACGCGGCTGGTTTGGCAGGTGGGACTGGCTTCGTTGGTGCTCTCGATTCTGGCCGCGGCGCTATTTACGCTGCTGATGCTGGTGCGCATACTGTCCCTGGAGGCCACGGGGGCGATCCATGGAGGAAGCCCGAGCGGGGCATCCATTCATCGTGCTTTCCAGGCAAGGAAACAATCCTTGCTGATTGCCCAAATTGCCCTGAGCACGACCCTGCTCATTTCCATCGGCATGGTGACCACTGCATTGCGCAAGGTCAGCACTTCCTCCCTGGGGTTTAACGCCGCGGGCATTTCAGTGACAAGCCTGTCCCTCAAGCAGCCAACAAGCAGTCCCGCGGGCGTCGAGTACGTGAGCCAGATCGTACGGAGTGTGGCGGAAGTGCCGAGGGTGGAGAAAGTAGCGGCGACTTCGAGCACTCCTTTCCAAAGAACGTCATACACGGCCACGTTTACTACCAAAGAAACGGGAATGATCGGGAAAGAAGTGCAGTATGTAGCCATATCTCCGGAGTTCTTCAATGCTCTGCAGACAATGGTATTGCGCGGGCGGACGTTCACAGACTCTGACGCCAGTAACAACCCCCGGGTAGCGATTCTGAATCAGGCCGCGGCGCAAACTCTTTTCGGCAGCAGCGATAGTTTGAATCAGCGGTTACGTGGAGGTCCCGACCCGAGTGCCGCAGCGATCCAGGTAATAGGTCTGGTGGAAAACATCCGGCAGGATCCCACGACGATTGTGGCTCCCCCGATCGTGTATCTGCCCCTTGCGCAGACCCCGACCTACTTTGTATCTCTCGTAGTGCGCGCAAAAAAACCTATCGGAAACACGGACGTTAAGTCGCGGGTCTGGGCCGTGAGCGCGAATCAAGCCGTGCAAAAGACCGTGCAATTGGTTGATCTGATCGATGCGAGCCTTCGCCGTATTCGCTACCTGGCATTTCTCATGACGCTTTTCGCGGGAGTCACGATGGCTCTTAGCGCACTGGGAATCTATGCGGCCGTGGCGCAATGGGTTTCCGTGAGCCAAAGAGAAATTGCCCTCCGTCTTGCGCTTGGGGCTACGTATTCTCAAATCCGCAACTCCATTCTGACAAGAATTATGGCGATTACGGGAATGGCCCTGGCCATTGGCCTGGTAGCGGCGCTTGCCGCCAGGAACATGATTCAGTCTTTTCTGTATGGAGTGCAGCCACAGATGAGCACCGTATTGTTGTTAGCAGCGTTGTTGCTTGCGGCGGTTGCATTCTGGGCAAGCTATATACCGGCGCTTCGGTCCAAGTTTATTGCCCCAGCAGAACTGCTACGGAGTGAATAAAGAATTGGCCGCCCACCCCTCTTTCAGTGCTCATGGCATCAGCGTATTAAAATTGAGCGAAAATGAGCAGTACCACAAGCTCGCCTTGTCAAGATGTCCTTGTTCGCAATTGATTCGCTGAGCAGAATGCGGTAGTATCCGACAGCCCCGAGGGGTAGAGCAGCGCCGGATCATTGAAAAACTGGCAGTTGGCAATTTGGCAACTAGCAATTAGCCAGACCAAATGCAAAAGCTGTAACCTCTCAGCCTGGGGGCTTGAGCTTGGGCCGTCCAAGCTCC
>JANXPR010000436.1 GCA_025357215.1 Acidobacteriaceae bacterium
GTATGCTGGTCCTGCCTGGCGAGGACTCGATCCGTGTTGCAGCTTCAACAGAGCGGCCTGGGCTTGACTCAGGCGTCCGCGAGATTGCGTGAGTTGCGCGGCCAATTCGGCGTCGTCAAAAGTGATGAGCAGTTGGTTGGCTTCCACGCGATCGCCTTCGCGCACCAGGACTTTGGTGACGCGTCCGCCAACTTTTGATCCCACGGAAATATTGCGCGCTTCCAGTGTGCCGGAGGCTGCGATGCCGGCCGCCCGCCCGTTCCACCACGAATAGGCGAACGCTCCGGCCGCGCCCAGCACGACCACGGCGATAAGAATGATTGCTCCGCGCTTCATAAAAAATCTCCTCGTAGAGTTACTCGCGCCCAGGGCCCTTGGTTCCTTTTTTTGCGCTCCCCACCGCGCCGTTCCAGAAAATCTCCATCACCACGTCCACCCACTCGATCAGGTTTTCACCGGTAGTGAAGGACCAAAGGATTTCAGTGCCGAAGATGAATTGCTGAAATGTACGGCCGAGAATTGCCGCTGAAATGTCCGTGCGTACCTGGCCGATTTTTTGCCCGTGGTCCAGCAGGGCCACAATGGCCTGCCGCGCCTGGCGAAAAACAGTTTCGAAACGTTCACCCATCACCGGATCGGTAAGCGCCAGGCCAAAAACGTTGCGGATCATCTTGGGGCTGCGCACCATGCTGCTGAGCAGACGGTGGGCAAAGTCGCGCATTTCGGCGCGGACATCCGTCACCTTGGCCACGTTGGCTTCCAGTTCCACAAAGCGCTGCCGCACGGAATCAAAGATGGCTAGAAGCAGTGCGTCCTTGGTGGGGAAGTAATTGAAGAACGTTCCCTTGCCCACGTCGGCGGCTTCGGTGATGTCTTCCACCGTGGTCTCGGCGTAGCCGCGTGTACTGAACATTCCCATGGCGGCGCCCATGATGCGTTGCTGGGTCTCAGCGCGGCGGCGTTCCCGGCGTCCGGGCTCGGTAACGTCGGTGTCTTCCTGCGGCAAACGGTTTACGACATCAGCCATGACAGAAATATAAACCATAAAATGACTGTTGGTCAATATTGACTGTTAATATATTTATGACTGTTAGTATATTTTTATTAGCTTCCAGGTTGGTGTGTCATGCGGGACACAGTGTCTTTCATAAGACACGTGTAGCGCCGCTTCTTCTCGACTAAGTCCTTAATAATCATTGTCTTAGTCTTTGGCTTCCGCATTGCTTTTTCCTATGGCGTGGAGGGGAACACGATGCGGCGGCTCGTAGCAATCCCAGTAAAAACAGCAATGGTGGCGACGCTCTTGGTGGCAGGAGCGGTTTATGTAGCGGCGGAAGCCCGGCAAGCGGTGGCCCGGCGCCAGCAACAGCAACTCTCGGCGTTGGAACAGAGAGTACTCGGCACTCAGACATCCGCAGTCAGTCCGGCGGCTGGTGGCTCGCAAACTCCCCGCGAAACGAACCAGATTTCGAAAACGCCAACCCAGAAAACCGAGCTCCGGGAAAGTGATGAACTTGCCGCCGAGCTACAGGCTGCACAACTTCCCGCACAGAAGCCCGCGCGCAAACAAGCCGGCGACGGTCACACCAGGCAAATCGTGGTCAGCATCGCGGACCGCAAACTGGCCTTGCTGCAAGACGGCCAGTTGGTAAAAACCTATCCCATCGCGGTGGGAGCGCGCGTATCACCGAGCCCAGACGGCGATTTTGTGGTGATCAATCGAGCCAAGGACCCTACGTACAACCACAAGGGAAAGACGATCGAGCCGGGTAAAGACAATCCGCTGGGCTCACGCTGGATGGGGCTGAGCGCGAAAGGCTACGGCATCCACGGGACGAACGTTCCCAGTTCCATCGGCAAAGCGGCCTCGCATGGCTGCTTCCGCATGGGCAAGAAGGACGTGGAAGATCTCTACAGCCGCGTACAGGTTGGTGACACGGTGACGGTGCGGCGGGAGCGTGACGCGACAATCGCCAAAGTTTTCGCGCCTGAATCAGTTCCAGCGCCGAAACCTGCCACGGCCTCGGCCGAAGTGCAGGTAGCTTCTGCCGCGGCGCCGACCGCGGGTGTGGTGACTACGGAAGCCGAGCAGCGGTAAAGGCATAAAGCATTCACCGCGGAGGCGCGGAGACGCGGAGACGCTGGAGAACGCAAGAGTTGAACCGCAGAGAGCGCAGAGAACGAGTACACGAGTAAGAGAAGAAATTCGCTTGAGATTCGGAGGAGGTTGCGATGAAGAAATCAATGCAAGGGACAGAAAACTCGCTGCACGGCAGAAAGCACGTGACATTCATGGCCTCCGATCACCCGATCACCGGATCCCCAGATCACCCGATTCTTGAAGTTGTCCAGAACCACCGCCGGTTGCGGACCATAGCTCCGACGATCGCCAGCGCGCCAACCTGTGCGCTTGCGGGCGTCCCGCAACTGACCTGGACCGCTGCCACACAGGCGGTCTTCGCGGCCTGGCTGCCGTTATCTTTCACGCGGATTGTTGTGGTGGCGTCCGCGGGCAAGAGCGGTACCAGAGTGAGCCAGACCGCGAGGACCAGCCTGGGCAGAAACTCACGCCTCATTCTTAACTACCGTCCGTTTGTGGGCTGCAATAAGAGTTATCGAGTCTTGTTGGTTGAGCTTGCCGGTACGGGCAGACACATCATCTCTTATAGGCTCGCGCCGCGGGAACGCGCACCGGCTTCGGACACGACCATGGCGTAACTTGGAGCTGCCGTCGCTTTGCTCCCAAACCGCAATGCGACGAACATGATTTTTATGACTTTCCGCTGGAAACTCCAACCGGGCGCCTCCCTCCGCCGAGTTAGACGTCCGGTTCCAGCGGATCAAGCGTTCAGTGTAGTCAATGGTTCCCTGGTTTTCCCCGATTGCCAAAGCTATAGCTTCCAGTTCTAATGAAAGGTACTTCAAGCGCTTACATCATGCGGAAGACAGCATCTCAAATAGTTGTTGTCGCGGTGATCGGTTTCGCGATTCTGATCATTCTGGCGTCCACAGGTCTGGCTCCTGTAATGGCCGGAAAGCGCGAACATACGCCTGCTTCCGCGTCGTCTCCCGCATCTTCTTCCGTGCCTCTCAGCGCCGAGCAGCTGGATTCGCCGCCGGTGCTGGCGGCTGCCGCCGGGGAATTCGTCCAGCAGATTCTTTCGCGCGGCGGACAGCTTTCCGCCGTCACCGTGAGTTTCCAGAATAACTCGGGCATGCCTCCGGAATCGCAGGAAGCCGTGCAGAACGGAATCTTTACGGCTTTCCGCAACGCCAATGTTCGCGTGGTGCAGCCAGGACAGGGGCAAGCAGAAGTAGAAATTACTTTTTCAGAAAATTGGCAGAGCTACGTTTGGATCGCGAACATCAAGCAGCCTACGCGCAGCCAGACGGTGATGAAGCAGCTGCCGCGGTCGGAACATGCTCCGGTGGTTCGCGCGCCGGCGCTGACTGTCCGCAAGAGCCTGGTGTGGCAGCAAGACGGACCGATTCTCGATTTCCATCTTGAAAAAGACCATCTGGTCGTTCTGGAACCGGA
>JANXPR010000450.1 GCA_025357215.1 Acidobacteriaceae bacterium
GCCGCCTCCGCTTGAGATCGACTGATGACACGTTTAGGCTTGAGATTTCTGCGGCCCTAAGGCCACATCGGTATGGCAGTTCAAATATCAGCCGATCACGAAGTGCAGGAAACTCTGAAGGTATGTTGGCTGATGCAATGACATCGAGGTCGGCGATGGAAGGGACGGAGGCTCTTTTCCCGCCTCGCGGAACGCGCAAAGATGATGTTGGATTGCCGATGATGTAGCCGTTCTGTTGCAACCACCGAAACAGAGAGCGGATCGTTGACAGCAGCCGAGCGGTCGAATTGGCTTTCAGACCGGCAGCAACTTGCTGACCGATGAAATCTGAGATGAGTTGCTTCGTCACCTGGTGCCAGTGTGCGGTGTTTCGCAAGCACTCGCTAAACTTGAGCAGATCGGACGTGTATGCCCGTACCGTGGCTGGCGAACGGTTCTCCTGCACCTTGAGCATGAACGCAGAGAGGGCACTATCGATAGCGTTGCCCTCGGAGAAAACGGATGCTTTAAGGCCGAGCTTGCGATCCACGCCTACGGTCGATTCGGGCGCTGGATTAAGATTCTCTCCCGTTAGTCGCTTGCGGGACAAGAACTGACGGAAATAACGGAAGGCCGTACCCTTCCGGCCCAAGGTTCTCCTCTTGAAACTGAGTGCCTGGAGCCGAGCAATGTAATCATCCTCTTGTGCATTGGTGATACGGAGCAAATCAGCACCGACCGTGTTTTCGGCGAACAGCCGAATATCGCTCTGATATGCTGCAATGCTTGCTGGTGATCTCCCTGACAGGAAATAGGCAAACTCTAGCAGGAAGTGTTCTTCCTCACCAGAGATCGGTCTGCGTGTCGCCTTCGAGAATGTCACCTGCGCTGCCCCTGTGAATGAAAACTGCTGAGGCCCGGATCAACTCGACACAGCGGCCTGTCCGACAAGAGACAGGTGTGCCCCGTATTCCTTGACAGCTTGTGTGAACGAATTTGCTTTTTGCATGTTGGACGCCTGGATTAGGTAGTTCAGGCCGCTTGCTGACTGCAAGGTTATCTCGGCGTAGCGTACCAATGGAATCTCTGGGTTACTCGCGAAGCGGCGATCAGGCCCACCACTCTTGTTCGTGTATCTCCATGTCCTGCCGATGATCTCCGAATCGCCTGGCACCGTCTCACTCTCCACGAAAGTGGACGGGACAACTTTGAAGGTTAGGCTCCCATATTGAACAGCCCCAATTTCGTCACCCTCATAAACCAGAATGCGATCCGGCAGGAAATACAACCGCTGCGGTCCCGTGTTCACGCTGTACACAGCGGCATCGGTGCTGATGTAACTTGGCGGCTCGAATTTCATCGCAATACGGCTTCTCTTGATAGAGTATCCAGCGCCTGCGTGGTACTTCGTATCGGCGTTGACCTCCCCGCTACTGATCCGCCAGAGTCCGCCTAACGCCCGGAGTTGCTCAATCCCCTGGAGCAGAGCAACGTAAGCCCGTGCCGCCTCTGGTTCAAGCGCGTAATCCAGATGCACGACTTTCCTTCTGTAGTCGGCTCTGGTAGCGATTGCAGCGGCAACAGCCCCAACCAGTACGATGGCAGCGTCTGCCAAGATCGGCAAGCTGGCCATCATGCCGACCCCCACAGCGAGTCCAGCAAACACCATTACAACCGGAGCAGTCAGTGCCTTCCTATGGTGGAGGGTAATCTCCTGTAATAGTTCGGTTGCGCTTGAATCCTGAAGTGATGAAGCACTGGCCGTCTGGATGACCTCGGCGAGTTCCTGCTCGGAGCTAGGCTGCGGTTGTACTGGAACTGGTGCTGGTTCGGTCCGCGGTTCTGATGACTTCGTTTGGAGATACTTCTGGTAATAAACTCCACCGCGACCCATCCGAATGTAGGTGCCACGCGAGTTAGCCCCGATCCTGGCACCCCGTACACCAACCGAATAGCCCACGCCTGACTTCGACAGGTTGACTCGGAGTGGCCCGAACCCAAACGACTTTCTTAGATACCAGCCCATTGCGGAAGGGATTTTTCCAGAACACAGACACAATTACAACCATATTGTTTGAGGCCCAGAGGGGTGCTACTATGCGTCGAACCGAACGTGTCTAAATGTCCTAATTGCGCCGCTGACTTCCAGCAAGGATGGCCGTACTGCCCCGCGTGCGGGAAGGTTCCCAAGGTATCTGACGGCCCCTCATACCAGGCGGTCTGGCTATTTGCGCTCATCGGGTTATTGGCAGTTGGCTTTTATTGGGTCGCCTCGACCGCCAACAAGGAAGCAGCGATTCGTGCAACCCCGTCGCCAACCCCTGTGCTCGACGCTGCTGGCCAGTTCGTTCAACACTGTGGAAAGCCGGATGGACAGACCTTCCTTCCCGCAAAGCCGCAGACGAGACAGCTTGAGCGAACCTCGTTGTTGTACAGATCGGCAAGGGTCAAAGCCGTCTTTGAGCGAGATTCTCCGCAAAGTCCAGACGGGTGGAAGAGCGTGAAGTATCTTGATCCCGCGTCAGGAAAGCAACTGAACTCGCAGCAAATCGTAAAACGGCTTCCGTGTGCTGTCAGCACAACACCTTTACCCTAGGCTCAGGTGTCAGGTGGTGTAAGCCGTGCCGCTATCTTAGAGGTTTTCTCCGTGACGGTTGTGCAGTTCTGAACTAGAATTCCTGCATTCAAATGGGGGGAGCACTATGTTCTGCCGCTTCTGTGGTACGACACTACCTGACGATTCAACGTTCTGCCAATCGTGCGGTAAATCGCTAGCTACAACACAGTCTAGCGCCACGGCTGCCGCCCCTGCACCAGCGTTAACGGCAACGACGGCACCTTTGCCAACGAAAAGCACAAGTGTGAGAACCGCGATTTGGCTGGCCCTGCTCGTGGCCTTGGGTTTGCTGTTGTGGACTGTGGTCAGCCAGCAAAACAGCGGCAGTCCGTCATCTGGATCACAGTCGGGGCGACCATTCGTTCCAACAGCGCAGCCACGAGTGATGCCCCTTGTGGATACCGCTTTCACGCTCAACGCATTACAAGGTATGCACTGGAATTTCAACGTGCCAGCAAATGCAACTGACGTTCGTGTGGAAGGGACCTTCACCGCCAGCGGCGGAGCAAGAAACGACGTTGAAGTGTATCTGCTGAACGACGACGAATTCGTGAACTGGCAAAATAATCATACAGTCAGCACACTGTACAACAGCGGTCGCATGACGCAGGGAACGGTGAACGCGGCTTTGCCGCCTGGTGCCGGAACCTACCACTTGGTGTTCAACAACAAATTCTCGCTATTAAGCCCCAAGGCGGTCAGGGCGAGCATCCGGCTGCATTACACGCTCTAGCTCACCGGAGTTTCTCAGCTTCACGGAATTCTTTGGTGATCTCCACGTAAGAGTGGTTCTTGGTGACAGCGCACGAGCCGCCGAGTCCGCTCATGTCAACGTGCGGCTTTCCTTTGTACTCCGTATAAAGTGCCGACTCCCGGTTCATGCCGCCGAAGCCGTTCCTGGAGCGGTACTCAAAACAGGTGATGTCAACGCCCTTCTGGTTCGTCATTGTGAACACCTTCTCAATCACAAAGCTGTCCGGGTCACGCATCTGATCGTGGAGGACTGCTGAGCCACGCACTGCTTGAGCGACTTCAGGTCTAACAGACTGAGCGTCAGCAAGCAGCGTTAACAGTACGATGCCCGCGATAGAGCTTTTCATCGTCACCTTGTGCATCAGGCCGCGCTCTTTTTCCGTGAGGCCCACCGTTTCTTTTGAGCGTCTGAAATGCGCTTCTTGGCTGCTGCTGAAAGATGACGACCGCGCCTACCGTTACCAGTCTTGCCTCGGCTGCTGCCTCTGAGTGCTGCAATAGCGTTTTCTAAACGGTCGCGTTCAGCTTCTAGATTCGCGATGATGCGTTCTGTGTCCAAGGGGCGTTGCTCCTTCCCAATTGAGGTGTATCGGGCATTATAGCGGCAGCACCCTAGCTTCAATGACAGGTCATTGATTGAATACTGGAACTTCCAACAGACGATCCTCGAACCACGCCTCAAGTTCGTTTTCTTCTTTCATCGAGCAGAACGGCTCTCTATTGAGGATGGTGAACAGAGCGGCGCTCAAATAGTGACGCAATGATCCAATTTCGGCGTCTGATACCTCGGTCTTGCCCGAGTGCACAATCGTGGAACGACGGGAATATAAGTCTTTCATGTCTCCCACTAACCGCCGTCGCGCTTCAAGGTCAGTCTTGCCGATTAAGTGAGCGCAACGCATCGCCACTTTATATGTGATGTTTTCATTGCCTTGTTTCGCCAGAAGTAGACTTTCAAGGGCTATTGCCATCAGCAGGAACGATTCCTCACGGCGCGAATCGACGAAAGCTCGCCCCGCCCACTGCGTTGCACGTAATATCCGATCCTCCAGTTTCGAGGGCTGGTCACTCTCTAACATCTTAGATATTCTCTCGAAGCCCGGTTGATCTGCCACTCGGTTCAATGGCACTAGTTGTAAGGGGCCATACAGGAACGACTGGTGAGAAATTTGCTCATTGGGGCCGATGCTGACTCTAAGGCCGTGTCCCTTTTCCTTATCCCCGAGGAGATATGCTTGACCTACAACACCTGCAATAGATGCAAAGAAATTCAGGCAGTCAATCGTTTGTTGATGAATCCTTGTTGCATTCATTCTTGCTGCGTCAACATCAACTGCCTCCACGTGGACGCGACCGAGAACGTTGCCAGAAAAGCATTCCTTTGTAATGGGCTTGTCAATAGAATCGTCTGGAATGTTTTTCAGTTCGTCTGCGGTCGCTGAAACAAATGTCATTTTGCCCACCTTCATTGGGAGGGCAGCGTGGTCAATACCGCAGGCGCGATTGATGATTTCCCAGGATACAGGCTTCCGTTCCAACGCTTTTCTAAGCTCTTTAATTTCGGTGTCGCAAAAGGACTGAAACTCTGGGTCATCTTTGGACAACTCCATGCCCTTCCTAAAAATGTTAGCGCATGTCGTGTTTGCTAAACTTTGAACCTCACCACGGCTCAAAATTTGTTTCTCGGCTACCGAATCATAGAGGTTTTGCAGGCATCTTTTATAAGTTACTGCATCATTGCCGGTCAGTAAGACGGTCAAATCTCCACGCATGAAGAAATACTCTGGGGCAGTTGGGTCCCACAGTGTGGCGTCATTGGAGACGTTGATGTTGCGAAGAAATTCTCCGAATTGTTTTGCGGCGTCAATTAGCTGAATCGTTATCTCCGATGACCGTTTGTGTGGTGGGAAGAGAGCCGAACTTGCGAAATGGTATGCCCATCAGAACACCTCAGATCATGCAAAGTCCAATCCAACGCTTCGGATTCGACCTCCGCTACCGTCACGTCCGGTCCACGAACTGCATTTATTGCCGTCAGTTTCTTGCAGTCCTGGTCGCACCTGAGCCACATGAGGAAGACAGATGGGTGCTTTTTGGATTTGGCCCACGCTTCCCCAGCAACTGAAACACTTTCTAATTCACTGTCCGCATAGAGATGAACATGTTTACATTCAGGGCATGATACAGGCGTTGCTAAGACCTGAGATGCGTCTACGCCAGGGGGCATGAATGTGGTTATGCGAAGGAGACTCACACGAGAGCAGTGCTTGCACCTAATACCGTCGAAGCAGAGTGTCGTCATTTCAACGCTTCCCGTAATTTCGAGCAGAATCGCCTGTGAGGGCGAACCACCAGTCGGTTCGATAGAACTCTATCCAGATCGCGCTGGCATCGGCTTCGTGGACTGATCGCCATCTAAATACTTCGCCCATATCGTGCTCATGCCAGCCCTCAGTGTTGATATGTGGGCTGTCAGCACCTCGAAAAATGATGAGATCATCGTCTGCCAGCCGCTCATCTTTTTCATGGAAATAAATGCCTTTGAATATCTTGCGCATCACACGATCTGCTCGTTCGCCGTCCACTTGCAGGCCCGGTAATTGACCAAGCACCTGGCCTTCCGCATCAACTATCTCCACGGGCACAATATCGCCGGCAAGACGGCGTTTCAGCCCTTCTGGCCTTCTTGCGAAACTACGCCTAATGGTTTCGTCCCAAATTTGCCGTGCGGCTTCATTGTGCATGTACGCAAGGCCAGCGGTGGTCGTTCGCATGTATTCTTCGTCTTTGGATGCTAAACCATTGCAGGCTGCGCAGGCAGGAACCGTGACTATGTTGTTTGGTACAACGGGAAAGAACGCTCGTGGAGGGACATGATCGCGGGTGTTCCCGTCAGCGCCGCATAAATAGCAGGGTGGCATAGGCAGCTAAATTGTAATACCGTATGCTTCAAGGTAAGACCTTGAAATCAATTCAATCCAGTTGCCAAAGATGGTGACGGCAAGTTGGAAAAGCAAATGGCAAAGAAATCGTCTCCACGGGCCGCTGAGCTTCGCCGTCATGCGCTTCAACGGTACATCATTTATCGGCTGAAATTGCAGGAGCTTCTTCACTACGAGCTTCTCTTCCTCGCGCTGCAAAAGGGTGAATTCTGTCCTGAGAACTTGATGAATCACGAGAGTACGGAATTCGCTGGTTCGATGCGAACGGCAGCGATCAGTTGGTGGGTGACGTTCGTGGACAAGAACGGGCTAGATGTCTTCGATCTATGGAGAGAACTGTTCCACAAACATAAAGCCAAGGTCGAGAAGCTCTGGAAACAGATCGAGCCGACATGGCAGATTCTAGTGGACTACCGGAACCGATGCGGTTTCCATGCTGATAAACCGCTCCGGTATTTCGGGGCAAAAGCACAGGTACTGAACAATGGGAAACAGGTGACGAAGGACATCCAAGATTTCATTACCTTGGCGGTGTTTTTCATTCGGCAAGAGGAAAAGGAATTGCCTGATCTCCCTGATGCAACCGAACATCTGCTTCTCGACGTGGAGTTGAAATTCGGGAATGCGGTCAAACGAGCGATATTTAGAAAGGCTGGCCTCCTCCCTTTGTCAGCTAAGTTCAGAAAGGTTTTCACAGCAGAATAATTGACAGCCGGACGACTGAAATTCCAGAGTAGAATTTCCTCAGGAGTTCATGATGGCGATCAACTACGCTGCTGAGAAATTCGGCAGTGCCATATACGGCATTGTGACTGCATACGAGCCGGAAACAGTTCAGGAGCGAGTTTACGGCTGCATGATGGTCACTGGAACCTTGAGCAAGGACGATTTTCCACCAGGTCTGTGGGATCGGTTCAAAGTACTGCACGACCGCATGACACAGGTTCAGGATGAGCAGCGCGGCAGCTTTCGGGCTACGGCTGACACTTTGTCCAACAAAGAGGCACACGACTGGCTCATGGAGTTTTACGAGATCGCAACCGAAGTTGAAGAGGCGTAACAACGCAACGCACTGAGCGAACGAGGAACGGAAATACGATGACGAGAGCAAGAAGTGAACACGGGGAATTCAAATTTACGGTGAAGGAATTCGCGGACGGTACACCGTACCTAGCGGCAGAGCCGCTGCAATCTAAGATGACGCTCCTCGATGAAGCACAAATGTTCTTGCAGTTGCAACCGGGGACGGACATCGAAGAGGCACATAAAATGGCTAAGTATTTGAATCAGCACATAAGCACAGTAGGAATCACCGTCTTTGAGGCGCATCCTATGTTCGGCGCTAAGCCGAAGACCCGCTGAACAATCCGCTGAACAATAGCACCCAAATGACGCAGTTTTGCCCAACTGAGAGCCGTCTATCCAGTTGTAAGTGATTGAAAAGACGCAGGGGCAGGTGGGCAGGTTGATTTGGGAAGCTGGCATTCTACCACTGAATTACTCCCGCTCGAATGTGCCAGGAACTTCATTCTAGCAGGCGTTCGATGCACCTGCCCAAGCTTTGCTAAGGAAAGCTCTGTTGAAGAAAGCTCTGCTAAGAAATGGAGCACGCGATGAGGAATGTACTCCGACTTCTCCTCTAACTTACTTTTTCTCCGCTGGCTTCACTGCGGCCTTCGCTGGCGCCGGCGCTTTTTTAGGTACGGCCGAATTCATCCCCATGCCTTCCGGACCAGTCCCTGCGGCCAGTTGATCGTTGGGTCCCATCATGGTGCCGTCCGCGCGGCTGATGAGATCAGAGGGTTGCGCCGGATTCTTGCCAGCGGGCTGCGTGGCCGTCATAAACGGCGTCGCGTTTACGTTCTGCTGCGCAGTGGCTCCGCCATGCTTGTATGGAGTGCTGGCAGGCAGATTTGAGCCACCGGTGGCCGTCGCATCCGTCGATCCCGCGGCATCCTGAGCTGCCATCCCGTTGCCAGGCGCGGCGGTTGCACCAGCCTTAAATTCCTGCGGAGAGCTGTCATCATCTTTATTGCCGACCAGGTGTCCAAACGGACAACCCGTTAATCCCAGCACCAGCACCGACGCAACGCAAATCAAAAAGAAGTTCTTCAACTCGTTGTCTCCTCAAATCGCGGGGCTTTTACCGGCGCCTTTTACCAGCAATACCGGCCCAACCGACTCACCATCATATAAGAGAATGCCGAAAAGATCAGCACCAAGGGGTCGCATCGCTCGGACTATAAACCTCTAAGCGCTTCGGTTGCTCCAACTGCTGATAGCTGCCTATAATCTACTTATCACTTTGAAGATTCTTGTCTTCCATTATATTCCGCCGGCACTTTTCCCACATTGGCGGCGCCGTCTCGTTCCACTGACTCCGCGGGTAACGATTGCGCCATTTTCAGGTTATAACGTCTTGAGGTAAGAATTTTATGCGTGTGCGTCCACTAGTAAACATCGTTGCTCTCCTGGCATTCAGCCTGCTCTCGCGTGCTGCCTCCGCGGACATTCTCAAGATCGTGATTAATGACACCATTCATCCTATTGTCGTCGAGTATGTGGATCGTGCCATCCAAGAAGCCCAACACATTCACGCCGAAGCCCTGCTCATAGAGATCAATACCCCCGGCGGCCTGATGACCTCGATGAACGAGATCACACAGAAGATGCTCGCTTCTCCCGTGCCTGTCATCATCTTCGTGACTCCGCCGGGGAGCCGTGCTGCTTCAGCGGGCTTCTTCATCCTCGAGGCTTCGGACGTCGCCGCCATGTCGCCGGGTACGAACACGGGATCGGCCCATCCCGTTCTCGGAAGCGGCGCCACGATGGATCCCGTCTTGAAGGATAAGATAGAAAATGACGCTGCCGCTTTAATGCGCTCCTTCATAACCAAACGTGGACGGAATCAAGAAGTGGCGGAAACCGCTATCAGGCAGTCCAAATCTTTCAGCGCGGATGAGGCCCTTGCCCAACACGTCATCGACTACATCGCCAAGGACGAAGCTGACCTCTTCCAACAGCTCGACGGCAAAACCATCACTCGTTTTGACGGCAGTAAAGTCATGCTCCATCTCACCGGACAACCGATCCGTCTTTATGAGATGACGCTCAAGCAGCACATCCTCACCTTCCTCATGGACCCCAGCATCAGCTTTATCATCCTGGCCGTGGGTCTGTTGGCAATTTACTTTGAGTTCAACCATCCCGGCGCCGTGGTTCCCGGCGTGGTCGGTTTCATCGCCATCCTGCTTGCCGTCTATGCGCTCAACCTTCTGCCGTTCCGCTATATAGGACTGGTCCTCATCTTGTCCGCGTTCGCGCTATTCATCGCTGAAGCCAAGTTCCAGACGCATGGCGTGCTCACTACCGGCGGCATCGCCGTAATGGTTCTTGGTGCCCTTCTTCTTGTTGATGGTCCCATCCCGCAGATGCGCGTCAGTTGGACCGCGGCCCTGGCCGTAAGTATTCCGCTCGGACTCATCTCCGCATTTCTGCTGACCATTGCGATGCAAGCTCGACGCGGCAAAGCCATCATGGGTGAACAAGGCTTGATTGGCGAACTCGCTGTCGCTAATTCTCCGCTCACTCCGTCGGGCAAGGTCTTTTTGCGCGGCGAAATATGGGACGCCGTGGCCCCCACCAACCTGCATGCCGGAGCGCACGTGATCGTGCGCCAGGTGCAGAACCTGGTTCTGCATGTTGACCCCGCGCCAGAAGCTTCTCCGCCGGGCCCGCATGCGTGATATTTTTCTTTAGTAGCCGTGGCGGCCCGGTGCCATTAGAATCCGGGCGCAGGATATTTTGTCTTTGCCGGGAGGCCGCGTGAACCCCGTTACTCTATTTGTTGTCGCTGGATTCGTTATCCTTTTTCTCTACATCTTGAATTCCATCAAGATCTTGCGTGAGTACGAACGCGGCGTGATCTACCGCCTGGGCCATCTGCAAAAAGAGGCCAAAGGGCCGGGCGTGATCCTGGTCTTTGCTCCCGTAGACAAGATTGTCCGCGTGGACCTGCGCCAGCAGGCCCTGGAAGTTCCGCCGCAGGACATCATCACCCGCGACAACGTCACCCTCAAGGTCAACGCCGTGATCTATTGGCGCGTGATGAACGCTCCGCAGGCCGTGAACGAAGTCCAGAATTATTACTGGCAGACGCAACAGTTTGCCCAGACCACCCTGCGCTCCGTGCTCGGTGAAGTGGAGCTCGACGAACTGCTTGCCCATCGCGACAAGCTGAATGCCCGCATCCAAAGCATTCTTGACCAGCACACAGCGCCCTTTGGCGTGAAAGTTTCCAACGTGGAAGTAAAACAAGTCGATCTCCCGGACTCCATGCTGCGCGCCATGGCCAAACAGGCCGAGGCTGAGCGCGAAAAACGCGCCAAGATCATCCACGCGGAAGGCGAATTCGCTGCGTCGCAGCGCCTCCAGGAAGCGGCCCACATTCTTTCCAGTGAGCCCATTGCCATCCAGTTGCGCTACCTGCAAACGCTCACCGAAATCGGCGTGGAAAAAAACACCACCATCGTCTTCCCCTTGCCGGTCGACATCCTCTCTTCCATCACCAAGGCCCTGGACGTCGTGGGCAGAAAGTAACCGCAAAAAGTAAAATCGCGAATCAGGTAGACTTGTTTTAGTTCACGCGGGAGAACCCATGGGCGAACCGGAAAACGATCAGGTACAGGACACGGAAATCACTCTCAGCACCGGCAAACTGCTGGGCATCTTCTTTGGGTTGGCAATTCTCTGCGGCCTGTTCTTTACCCTGGGCTATTCATTGGGCCACAGCAGCGCCACCGGCGGCAAAACGGACATCGTTGGCGCCGCGCCAACCGGCGGCAGTCCCGCGGGCAAGCCTTCCGCCGTCAACAAGAATGGCGACTCCACCCAGGCCACGGTCACCAGCACGCCTATTGCTTCGCAGACACCTTCAAACTCTCAGGCGGCCACGCCCGTTCCGGCAGCCACCGTCCCTGCCGCAAACGCCAACGGCACATACATGGTCCAGGTGGCGGCGGTTTCCAAACAGGAAGACGCGGAGATCCTGATGAAGGCCTTGCAGAAGAAACAATATCCCGTCTATATCTCGAATATCGCCGGTGACGCGCTGTTCCACGTCCAGGTGGGACCATTCACTGATCCCAAGGACGCGGAGTCCATGCGCAGCCGCCTCTCCGCTGACGGCTATAGCCCGATTGTGAAGCACTGAGAAGCAACTGGCAGCTAGCAGCTAGCAATTGGTCCAGTTGAAGCCAATAAAGGAAATCCACTTTGTTACCAGCTGTTTGGGATTGCTTTAGCTGAGCTAGTTGCTAACTGCTAATTGCTATTTGCTCAGTTCAATCCGTATCAAACCGCTGCTCCTTAAACGGATCGCCGTACATGTGGTATCCGTTTTGCTCCCAGAAGCCGGCGGTGTCATGATCAAGAAACTCAATTCCGCGGACCCACTTCACTGACTTCCAGGCATAAAGATGCGGCACAATGAGTCGCAGCGGAAATCCGTGATCGGCCGGCAGCGGCTCGCCGTCATGATGTGTGGCGAACAGAACGTTGTCACGATCCAAGTCGGCCAGTGGGACGTTCGCCGTGTATCCCTGCTCCGCATGCACCAGAACAAACTTGGCCGCGGGCTTCACCTTAGCCAGCTTCATTACTTCCCTGAACGCCACGCCGTCCCACTCGTTGTCAAAACGGCTCCAGCGTGTGACGCAATGGAAATCGCTCTTGCTGTGGAAGCGCGGCAGCTTGCTGAATTCGTCCCAGCTGAGTTTGACGGGCGTTTCCACTTGTCCCCATATGCGGAAGTCCCAGCGTGCCGGATCAAAACGCGGCACCGAGCCGTAATGCAGTACCGGCCACTTCAACGTGAGTGATTGCCCTTGGGGCAAGCGTCCTGCCGACCGCATTTCCTGCTCTTTTTGTTTGCGTTCGTTGCCGGAGGAGATGCCAAAGTCCGCCATAAGGTGTCCGATTGTATGTGATGCCGACCAGTTGGAAAAGTTGCGAATTGACCTTAAACGGGGCCCGTGGCCGTGCGCCGCAAGGACTCGATTCTTTAGCCCTTCTTGCGGAAAAATTTGGGGATGGCCTGGCGGCCTTCAATGTGGCAATACTTGGATTCATCCGATGCATGCGGCGTGCTCAGGTAATGCAGTGCAAAATGCCGCGTCCAATAGGCAATAAAGTCGTCGCGCAGGAAAGGCATTTTGGCCAGGGCGGATAGCACCGGCGTAACGTCGCGTCCTTCTAAATCCGCCGCGCGGATCTGCGCCGCCACAAACTCCGCGGCCGGCTTGCGGCACTGCACGCGCGCCGCATAGTGTTCCGGGTCCTCTCCCAGTAGCTCGCCATCTTCGAATACGATCAGTTGAATTTCAAATTTCAGTTCTGCGTCTTCCGCTACTGACAAATTTGCCGTGCCCACCTTCATTGCAACCGTACCGCCGCCCTGGCGGACGTGTTCCAGCAGCGCCGCCTCGGTTCGCCCGGAAGCCGGACTTAACAGATGTTTGGAACCGGCCGCGGCTATCGGACGGTCCCCTTCCGCCATGTAGCTGTCTTCCGAGCCAATCTGCCGACGCACTTGACCATTCTTGTCCGTGACGTGCCAGCAATAACTCAAAACCGTTATCGCCTTGGACGAGTGGTTTTCCAGTACCAGGGAGACGTTGGCTTCTTCCTGATCCCGGTGAAAATGGCTGAGCGGCGAAGATTCGGCATGGCACAACGGCTGAAAAAGCTCCTGGAATTCCGGGAACTGGGTCTCGTTATAGCGGGTCAGCTCCACGTCTGGGCTGGGACTGGGCACAATTGTGAGATAACGATGTGGCACTTAAGAAAAAAGCCTCCGCCCGCGATGTGCGAAAGTCATATTAAACGAAAAGAGCGGGGATTGTCCCCGCTCTTTTCTTGTTCCCGTTTGGCTCTGCCAAAAAACTTAGTGCGTGACTGCCGCGAACATCGGAGAATCCAGCAGCGACTGGAAGCTCTTGTCGTCGGCCTTGAAGTGAACAATCAACTTGCCGCCGTCGGAATCCACCTTGGTATCGTCAATCGCCGACTTTTCCGTGGGATTGGCGCCGTTCTTCTTGAACATCAGTCCGGCTTTCAGCACGGACGAAAGCGACGCCGCCGTTACGTTATCTGAAGTCACCACGTTCAGGTTGAAGTCAATGCCGTGGTCAAAATCCACCGTGTAGCGCGAACCCACCAGGCGTTTCTTCAACGTGTCATACTCGGCCAGATCAGAGGCTTCGCCCAGCGCGGATTTCATCATGGTCTGCGTGCCTTCCTGGTCCAGGACGCTCCATACGGTTCCCTGCTCCACGGCCACAATCATGTCCGTGACTTCGCTGTTGGCGTTCAGGCTGCGGGTGTTGCCATCGCGCGCGTCCAGCGCGGCTTTCACCGCGGAGCTTTCGCCAAACAGCATGGTCCAGTCGTCCAGAAACACCATGCTCATGCCGCCGGCCATGGGATACACAAACGACGTGTTCACCTTGTTGGCTTTCACGTTCTGCTTGGTCAATTTCAGCGCGATCTTCTTGCGCGGGAACGTGCCTTGCGCAATGCCGATAATCTGTATGCCGTGCTCCTTGGTGCGGAACGAGGCCAGCGTGATCGTGTCCATGTCTTTTTCCGGCGTCACGCCAATGTCTTTCAGCGCGTCTTCAAACTGCTTCATGTTGGCCGGCACCAGCTTGGACTTCATCTCCATGGCGGTTTCTGAGTTTTTCAACCGCCGATAGTCCACGTTGATGATCTGCTGGACATCCTTGGGGATGACCGAACGGGCCGCTGTGGCCAGCGACGCGGCTTGCACCGGCGATCCGCTCAGCAGAATGACAACAGCGAACAAGGCTACAACAATCAAACTTATGCGTTTCATGGTCCTTCTATTCTAATCCGTTTTCTTATGGATTCAGATGCTTACTTGGGCCCTTCAGGATGCAATATGCAGTTACTTTAAGGTATTGACCTCTAGAGCCGGCCTACCTTAGAACGCATCTCCTGGATGAATGTTGCGTCTTTGATCGACACCAGGTTGATTTCCACGTTGGAAACCGCCCCCTGGATTGCCGCCCGGGCCATCCCCGCCGCCACTATCAGGTCAGACGCCATGTTGGGATTGGTAATCGGCTTCAGCTTTTCCACGATATCGGCCACTTCGCGCGCTTTGTGTGCCGTTTCGTACGGAACAGTAGTTGCACCCTTGAGCGCCGCTTCGATCAGCGCATCTCCGTCCGGAGCGGTCTTCGCGGCTTTGTACGCGGCCATCACCTGGTTGTAGCTTTCGGCGTCGGCGTCAATCGCGGATTTCAATTCTTCACGAAGCTGTGCCAGTCGTGCCAGTGCCGCGCTCAGTTCAGCTTCATATTGCAAATAGGCTTTCTTTCCGCGAGACATTCCGGCAACCATTGTTCCGAGCGCCGCGCCCATAGCCCCGACCGCTGCCGCCGCGCTGCCGCCACCTGGAGTCGCCGTAGGCGCGGCCAGTTGTTCGATGAACGGCTCCACTCCGGCGCGCAATCCTCCCACGGACATCTTGCCGCTCATCACACCTGCCAGCCGGTTCTCCAGGATCAGCGACGAATCAAAATTCTCCACCTGCAAAAACCATTCCGCAGCCTGCTCCAAAGCTTTCTTCGGGATCAGGCCAACGATCTCACTGCTGAGTGGCATCACGCCATAGCGCGCGGCTTCTCTCTTCACGAATTCAAACACACGCGCGACCGGAGTCTGCTCAAAGTCCGTCAGGTTCATGGACACTTGCGCCAGCCCGCGGACCTCAAACCCCGCGCCCTTCACATAGCGCAACCCGCCGGACGAAAACCGTATCGCCTTGGCAATCTTCTTGGCAATGTCCACGTTCGTGGTGTTTAGAAACACGTTGTACGCAATAAGTGCTTTGCGCGCGCCGACCACCGTAGCTCCGGCCGTGGCATGAAGCTCGGCATTGCCAAAGTCCGGCTTGCGCGCCGGATTCACCTTCACGTCCTCGCGCAGCCCTTCAAACTGTCCGCGACGTATATTCTCCAGGTTCTGCCGGTCCGGGTTCGTCGCCGCCGCTTCGTAGAAGTACACCGGAATCTTGAAGCGCTTCCAAATCTCCTCGCCAACCTTGCGGGCAATGGCCACACAATCTTCAATCGTCACGCCTGCAATGGGGATGAACGGAACCACGTCGGCCGCGCCCATCCGCGGATGCGCTCCCTGATGTTTGGTCAAGTCAATCAACTCCGCCGCCTTGCCCACCCCGCGAATCGCCGCTTCCGCAATGGACTCGCGATCACCAACGAGCGTGATCACGCAGCGGTTGTGGTCAGAGTCCATTTCGCGGTCCAGCAGGTAGACGCCCGGGACCTTCATGGCGTCAACAATGGCGTCAACCACCGCTTTATCGCGGCCTTCAGAGAAATTCGGAACACATTGCACGAGTGTGGACATAACTGATGAGAATAAAGGATGGAGCGCAAAGCGCGCAAAGAGTTACAGCAGTTGGTAATTGGGTAATCTGGTAATTTAGTAATTGCTCGAAGCCAGTTGGCAATTGCCTAATAGTGATTGCGACAGGTGATGGGATGCTAGGCTTTTCAAATTACCCGATTTACCAAATTACCCGATTACCAATTGCCTCACCTGAACCAATTCATCCCCACGAGAAACTGCACGGTGTTGATCCCCGGATTCGGGACCGTCAATCCTGCGTTCGATATGTGCTCATACCGAATGCTTGCCGTAAACGCGCGCTTCTGGTTGTTGAAGAACTGGACGCCAAACGCCCCGTGCGTCACAAAGTTCACCCGCGACGTGTTGTTGGGAACCACTTGATTACTAAACAATACCCCGCCACCAAGTTCCAGAAACGGTACCGTGCGGTCCGCGTGCGTGAAATTCCACTTGAGATTGACTGGATTGAACGCCGCACCATACGCATTCTTGGCCGGAGTCGGTTGCACCACGTAATAAACGGGCATCAGGTCCGCCGCCCATTCAAAGTTGCCGCGAACAAACCCGCCGCCCATGTCGCCCGTCAGCACTTTGCCCACGCGAACACCGGCGTCGACCACCTGCGTGTCCTTGGTCCCACCCGGGACACTGAACCCGCCGCTGGCCCAAACGCCAAAGTCCCACGGCTGACCGTCGAGCGGTTTGGAGGATTGAGCGGAGGCCATTCCGCCCATGCTGAGCACAAAAAGCAAAAGCAAAATCTCACCACGGAGGCACGGAGACACGGAGAACAGCGATTGCATGATTCGTTTGGTTGGCAAGGGTTTCTCCACGATGAATTTAGAAAACCAAGGGTACCAGCATCTCCTCCAAAACCAAAAGGCGGCCCGCAGGCCGCCCATGGTTTTTGCAAAAACTGTCGATCAATATCCGAGACGCTATCCAGCCACTTCTTCCAACTGGTCCTGATCGACGTCAAAATTCGAATACACGTTCTGCACGTCGTCCGTGTCTTCCAGCGTTTCCAGCAGGCGGATCATCTGGTTGGCGGCGGAGCCTTCCAACTTCACATACGTCGTCGGGATCATGCCCACTTCCGAATGCACCACTTCAGCGCCCGACTTCTTTACCGCTTCCAGCACCACGTCATAGGTGTTCGGCGGGGTGGTAATTTCCCAGTTATCGCCATCGTCATGCAGGTCGTCGCCGCCCTGCTCCAGGACGATGTTCATCAGATCATCTTCCTTGGCTTTGGCCTTGGGGATGATGATCGACCCTTTCTTGCTGAACATCCATGCGACCGAGCCGGCTTCGCCCATGTTCCCGCCGCCCTTGGTAAACGCGTGGCGGATTTCGCTCACCGTGCGGTTGCGGTTGTCCGTGGTCACTTCCACCAACAAAGCAACGCCGCCGGGCCCGTAGCCTTCAAACGTGATTTCTTCGTAGTTCACGCCTTCCAGTTCGCCCGTACCGCGCTGGATCGCGCGCTTGATGTTGTCGGACGGCATGTTCTCGGCTTTGGCCGCAGCCACGGCCGTACGCAGGCGCGGATTGCCTTCCACGTCACCACCGCCGCCCTTGGCGGCCATGGTGATTTCCTTAATGAGACGGGTAAATATCTTGCCGCGCTTGGCGTCCAGCGCGCCCTTTTTGTGCTTAATTGTGGCCCATTTTGAGTGGCCAGACATGGTTGTAACCTCAAGAATCCAGGATTTTTTCTCGGCCGCGGAGGAACCGGCCGGACACAAGAAAACGCATGAAAACAAAGTGGATTATACCACGGGTCCCAGCTATGATTTTGCCATGAAAGTGCGCGATTGGGAACGGGACATTGTTAACCGCCAAAGAAACATCGTCTTTCCTGACACCATGCTGAACGAGGTCCGGCTCTACCGGAACATCATCGCCCATAACTCGAAGTTGAACCCGGTCCAGCGCGCCGGTGTCTTCCTGCTGGCCGCCACGTTCCTGTGCAGTGGAGTTTTCAGTCTTGCCGGGTATGTGGTCGAGGGCCGAGTTTGGGGCCTATGGATGACGGATTTGGTCACGAGGGCTTTTGCCGGCGTAATGATGTTCTTCGGCTTCATTCTCGCCTATCACGCTCTTACCGCCGCATCCGCCCCCAAACCTCCCCGCTGGTGGTTGAAGAAGCAGTCAAGAAGACGAATCTGACACCGCTCCGCTTGCCGTCTTCCTCCTGAACGCATACACCACCGCCAAAATCGGCGGCGCCAGCAATACCGCCCACCAGAACGGGATCGCCAGGGCCAACACCAACGGCGCCAGTAATGACGCCCAGAACGGCACCCGCGCCCGGCGCTTCATGAAGTAGGGTTGCAGCAGGAACCCGTCCGCGATTGTGATCACCGCGTACAGGATCAGCACGTAGAAAAACTTCATGTGATCGGCGCTCAGTGCTCCGATGATCGCCGGGGGAATCACGGCAATCGCTCCACCAAAATTTGGGATGAACTGCAACGCTCCGGCCAGCAACGCCCATAGCGGCGCCCACGGTATGCCGATAACCAGCAGGCCGACCAGCCACATGGCCGCAACCGCCAGTGAGTCATAACACTGCGCGATAAACCAGTTCTTCAATGCGGAACCGGTGGTCTTTGCGTGGGAAATCCATTCCATAGGATCTTTCGTTTGTCTACGCACTAATTGGATGCGCCTGCCGACCAGGAAACTTATTCTTCATTGTCGCCAGTTGTAGGTATTCCGGTCGCCGCTTCGACAATCGCCGTCCCCCAGCCATCGTACTCGCAGTCGTATTTGTCAGCGAAAAGTAGAAAAGTGGCTACGTTGTCCCTTTCGGTCATGAAGTCGACGGACGCAGTGAGAACACATCGGACATGCCACCGCCGGTCTTCCTCTGTTTCACTCGCTGGACCCAGGATCACCGGTGGAGCGCCTTCATTGCGGACAAACGCATCTCCGAAAGCGCGAGCCCTGGCTTCATCGGGCGCCCAAAAGTTAAGGTCAACAATTCGCCTTTTGCCCAAATCAACGCCAAAAGTCTCAATGACTCTACGTTGTTCTTTATCACGGTCCTGCAGGTCTTGAAGTTTCTGTTTCAGTTCCTGATCGCTCGCTGGCATGCCAACTATGATACGCGGAGGCGGCGCTGATCCGGAATTCTTCTGTGTTCCTCTGTGTCCTCTGTGGTTAAAATAGTTCTATGAAATTCGGCGTCATCATCTTCCCCGGTTCCAATTGCGATCAAGATAGCTACCACGCAGCCATCACCGCCACCGGACAGCAAGCCGCCTTCCTCTGGCACGAATCGCACAACCTGGAAAACTCTGATGCCATCATCGTCCCCGGCGGCTTTGCTTATGGCGACTACATGCGTACCGGCGCCATCGCGCGCTTTGCTCCCATCATGCAGGAAGTGGGCAAGTTCGCGGCCAACGGAGGCCTGGTCATCGGCATCTGCAACGGCTTCCAGATCCTGTGTGAAGCCGGACTGCTCCCCGGAGCGCTCATGCGCAATGCCGGACTCAAATACATCTGCAAGTTTGTCGATCTCCGCGTGGAAAATGCCGATACGCCTTTCACCAACGCCTGCAAGCCGGGCGACGTTTTGCGTATCCCCATCGGCCACATGGAAGGCAACTACTATTGTGACGCGGCCACGCTCGATACTCTCAAGCGCCAAAACCGCATCGTGCTGCGCTACTCCACGCCCGACGGACGCATCACGCCCGAAGCCAATCCCAACGGGTCTTTGGACAACATTGCCGGCATCTGCAATGAAGGCCGCAACGTGCTGGGCCTGATGCCCCATCCTGACCGTTGCAGTGAATCGCTTCTCGGCTCCTCCGACGGCGCAAAGATCTTCAAATCGATGGCAGCAGCTCTGGTTCCGACGCGATAGGCGGAACGGCTTTTCGAAGCAGCAGTGCCCTTGTCCGACGAGTAGTTCCGATCACCCGATCACCAGATTTCCGGATCACCCGATCTACCTAGATTCCTTCTCCATCCGCGCCTGACCCAATCCACGCTTCCTTGTTCACCACGAACGGCATCTTCGTTCTGTCGCCGCCATAGTTGTTCTCCAGCACGTCCATCAGGCCTTGAATGCAGCGTCCCGCCATACCTTTTTGCGGGTCGGGCGAAAGGCGTGTAATTCTTCCGGCGCTGGCAAAATGGGGATACAGCCGGCAGCGGTCTTCAATCGCCGGATCGCGCAACGGCGAATCCGCGGGCAGCGGTTCTACGGCGTACACATCCAGCGCTGCGCCGGCAATCCAGCGTTCCTTGAGAGCTTTCGCCAGAGCGGCTTCATCAATCACCGGACCGCGCGCCGCGTTGATCAGGTATGCGTCTTTGCGCATCAGCTTCAACGTGCGCTCGTTCATCAGGTGATACGTGGGCATCTTGCCCTCGCGAACTAACGGCACGTGCAAGCTCACGTAGTCGGCTTCAGCCAGCGCTTCATCCAGGCTCACATACTTGATCCAGTTCGCTTCTTTCACCATGCCGAGCTTGTGGCGCAGGTCCATCACTTGTTGCACGTCGGCTGCGAATTGGTGGTTCTGGTACACCGGATCGTAGCAAAGCACGTTCATGTCAAAGCCCAGGCACTTCTTGATCATCGCCAGGCCGATCCTGCCCGTGCCAATCACGGCAATCGTCTTGCCGCTGATCTCATCGCCCACAAACGGCAGGTACGGATGCCACGCTCCCCACTTCCCTTCGCGGACCATCTGCTCGCTGTCCCACAAACGCCGTGCCACCGCGCCCATCATGAAGAAAGCAAATTCCGCCGTGGCGTCATTCAACACTTCCGGCGTGTTGGTGATGGGAACCTTGTAGCGATTGGCGTCCGCGCGGTTGATGTTGTCAAAACCCACGGCGATCTGCGAGACGACTTTCAGCGTGCCCTTGCCGGCTTCAAACACTTCGGCGTCGATGGGATCGCGCAACGTAACGATCAGGCCGTCAACGCCGCTGCGAACTTTTTCAATCACCAGACTTTTCTGCGGCGCTTCCGGTCCGGGATAAATTTCCAGGTCGTAGCCCTTTTCGCGCAGCAGGTTTTCTGCAGGCTCGCCGATGTGGCAGGTGGCAAATACACGGATTGCTTTCGAAGTCATGAGTGGGATTTTTCCAACGCCGATATCTTACAAGAAGGCTGAATACCATGGACTCGCTCTCAGAACGGTGGCCTCTACGGGGTGGAGCAGGCATTTATGCCTGCAATAACTTGCACCCAAAAAACTGCGGCTTCAGCCGCTGAGGTGAAAGATCTA